>DQAM01000074.1:0-3301 GCA_003523545.1 Dysgonomonas sp. | reverse complement strand
ATATGGGCGACGAATTTCTTTTTCGATTTGGAGTCGGATGCTGAAAAAGCGTTGGATGAATTGAAAACGGAATTCAATAAATTCACTCAGCAAGATTCTCTCTCTATATTTGTTACTAACGAAATAGGCATGGGCGAAATGTCACAAAATGAAATCCAAAGGAAATTTGCCGATTTACAGGGATGGCTCAATCAATATATTGCTTTTAAAGCAGATGAGGTTTACCTGATGGTTTCGGGTATACCCGTGAAAATAAAATAAAAAATAAAGTCTTCATAACATGAAAAAAAATATATTCCTCTTCTTAAGCATTTTTTGCGTGCTGTTATCCTCATGCAGTGAAACGAACACCGCTGTATTTAACGGAAAAAACACGGACAACTGGAACACTTCGGGAAACGTGAAAGTGGATAATGAAATGCTTATACTGACAGGATACGGCAGCAAGGCCATCCTCAAAGATGGAAAGTACAAAAACTTCTCGTTGAGTATGGACATCAGGACGGTAGATGGAGGAAAAGGTGAAATATGGTTTCATACCGACAATGCGCTCGATAAAGGCTACCGTATTGCCATCAATAACGATGTACAAGATCCCATCTGGTGGAAAATGACAGGAAGCCTCATCTCGGTCAGGAACCTTACAAAAAGTTTTGTAAAAGAAGATGAATGGTTTACGCTGAATATAGACGTAAAAGGACAATCGATAATCGTAAATATCAACGGTAGTCCTGTTGTCGATTACATCGAACCAGCTGAGCCTTACCGTGTGGGAGAAAACAAAAATACAGTTTTATCAGAAGGTACATTTGCACTGATAAACAACAACAGCGGTACACTGGAGTTTAAGAACTTACACCTTTCAATCATAGATGAAAAGGCAATAAATAAAGGCTTGCAATCAGCAGAAGTGGTCAACGAACAGACCAGTGAGATCATCAGGCTGCATCAGGAGGATTTTCCCGTACTGGATTATCATGTCCATTTGAAAGGCGGACTGACAAAAGAGGCAGCTGCCATCCAATCCCGTAAAACAGGCATCAATTATGCCATTGCACCTAATTGCGGGGTCGGTTTTCCAATTACGAACGATGCAGAAGTAATCTCATTTCTGGATAGTATGAGGACACAGCCTTTTATTCTCGCGATGCAGGCGGAAGGACGTGAATGGATAACAACATTTTCTCCTGAGGTACGCGATGAGTTCGATTTTGTTTTTACCGATGCATTGACTTTTACGGATAATAAAGGTCGCCGTACCCGTATCTGGATTCCTGAGGAAACATGGATTGAAGACGAACAGAAATATATGGATATGCTGGTTGATAAAATATGCGATGTGTTGCAGGAACCGGTAGATGTTTATGTGAATCCGTGTTATCTTCCCGACCAGATGAGTGACCGTTATGACGAATTCTGGACGGAAGCGAGAATGAATAAATTTATAGATGCTTTATTAAAAAGCGGTAAGGCTCTAGAAATAAATGAGCTGTACAACATACCAAACAAAGCCATCATTATGAAGGCAAAAGAAGCGGGTGTTAAGTTTACTTTCGGAACTAACAACGTTGTACCCGAAGTGAGCATGCTCGAATACAGCATCCGGATGAAAAAAGAATGCGGATTGACTGCAAAAGACATGTATAAACCAAAAATAAAAATATAATTCCCAGAAGAAGAGATGAAATCATTTCATATTGAAAAACCGAAAGACGAAATCCGTCCGTATTTACAGGAAAAGATAGATAACCTAACCAAGCCGAAAGGTTCGCTAGGGATGCTTGAAGATTTAGCCATGCAAATCGGATGGATACAACGGACCTTAGAACCTAAATTGACAAATCCGTGCCACATCGTTTTTGCGGGTGACCACGGCATCGCTGCCGAAGGTGTGAGCCCCTCTCCGCAGGAAGTGACTTATCAGATGATAGCTAATTTTTGGGCAGGAGGTGCAGGTATTAACTTTCTGGCGCGTCAGCATCATTTCGACCTGAAAATCGTAGATGCAGGTGTAAATTTCGATTTCAAAGCCGAAGACCCTATCATCAATAAAAAAATACGGAAAAGCACACGCAACTACCTGCATGAAGCCGCCATGACACAAGAAGAAATGGAACTTGCCATCGAAAGGGGAGCGGAATGTGCGCAGGCTTGTTTTGATGAAGGATGTAATGTCATAAGTTTCGGCGAAATGGGGATAACCAATACTTCCTCCTCTGCACTCTGGATGACCTATCTTACGGGAATTCCTCTGGATAAGTGCATCGGTGCGGGTTGTGACCATACGGGCAATATCATCAGCCACAAATACAATGTCCTGAAACAATCCATGGAAAACTACAAAGGAGATGGTTCTGTAACTGATATTATGGCTTATTTTGGAGGATATGAAATGGTGATGACAGTCGGCGCCATGCTCAAAGCAGCGGAACTGAGAATGATTATCCTGATAGATGGTTTCATTATGACAAACTGCATTCTGATGGCATCGAAACTGAATCCCGAGGTGTTGAACTATTGTATTTTCGGGCATCAGGGGGATGAAGCAGGACATAAATTGTTATTGGATTATCTGAAAGCAAAACCCATTCTTAATCTCGGATTAAGACTGGGGGAGGGTACAGGAGCTCTGTGCGCCTATCCGATTATCGAATCGTCGGTACGGATGATTAATGAAATGAACTCATTCAAAAAAATACAGGTAACAAAGTATTTCTGACTCGGATAAGATAATATGGAAACAACGAAGCTTAAGTTCAGGCTCATATACCGTCCTTTTCTGATAACCTTATCGTTATTTGTCGGAATATATACCCTGCTGAACTGGCTTCTTTGCGTGAAATTATCTGTTCAGCTACATGAAGAAATTACGGATATCTTGCTGCCTGCTTTCATATTGGGGCTTCTGGTATATTTCTTAATTCGTCCGAGATTAGATGTATTGATTTTTAAAAACAGCCGGCAGTATTCAAATTATTTATTAGCATTCTTTCTGGCCCTTTTTATTCCTGTATTTACTGCGCAGAAAAGTATTTCAAAGATAACAGGCGGATTGCTTGAAATACATGATATTTCAGAGATTGATAAAGATAATCCAGCCAAATACTACAGGATAAACGACTTTTCGGTTGATAAAGAGACTGTAGGCTGTAATATTAAATTTATCGAAAGAAACAGGAGAAGAGACCTATTCTATGGAGAAATATCTATGACTATTTTCGTTGTTGCTCCTATGTATTCGTCAACTACAGAAAAAGAAGAATCACGAGTTATGTATTGTAAAAGTTATGACAGAGATATC
>DQAM01000073.1 GCA_003523545.1 Dysgonomonas sp. | reverse complement strand
ACCTGTTTATTACTTTTTTAATCTTATACATATATAATAACTGAAAAACATGAAAAAAGTTTATCTGCGTATCTTTTCAGGTAAATAAATATTTTGATAAGAAGAGTTAGAGGATAGTAGTCAGGGAATTATAAATTAAGAATTAAGAATTAAAAAGTTATTCAACTTTAAGCTTTTAGCCGGTAGCTATTAGCTCATAGCTTAAATATCGGTGAAGCTGGGGCTGCGTATTTTCTACTTAATTGGCGTAAACCTGACCGGCATTTATCTCGCAGGCGGAATACCCGTCCGGTGTAAGCCTCCCAAACCCTTCAAACGAGGTCCTACTTCTCCCCGTTGGGGAGATTGAGAGGGGCCCTTAACCCATAATTTATAAATCTCAATACCTTTTTATAAAACGTAGAATACGCCCAGCCTGGCACGCAGTCCCGACCAGTTTATTTTGGTGCGGTACGCATCATCCAGCTTTCCCCCGAAGCTGAAATCATAACCGGCGGCGGCCTGCACGCCGAATTTTTCGGTAAAGTGTAGCCGTGCAGCTGCCATCGGCAGGATGGAAATACTCACTTTGCTCGTGCTGGCATCGGTAATGTCGAGGCCGTTATTAAGCGGTACCGCCCCTGTATATTTCAGTGAAGAGATAGTCACGCCGGGGCTTAGTTCTCCAAGAATCAGTAATTTATATTTACTCGTCAGCTGTACTTCGGCTAAGGGGTGCCTGTATAGTGTACCCAGCCTGAGACCTTTGAGACTGTATTTTTCGGGAGAATCTTTCCACATCGAAGTTTCGGGATGTGTAATCGTTCCGGTCGTGTTGAGAATCGATATCTGCACTCCGAATTCTTCAGCCTGATACAGATACGAGACTTCGAGCGTATGTATTATAGGACTAGCAAAGTCGTCGGTAATGACGCTTCCGGGAGCAATCCGGTTGATTATATCCAGTTTATACTTCATCACGTCCCTCAGGTCTTCCAGGTCGTTAGTTCCATATCCGGCCGAATAGCTGAGCGAAACCTGCGATAAGACAGTCCCGGAAAACAAGCACAACAGAAGAAGTAATATGTATTTTCTCATATCTGTTATCTAATTTCTTGATCAGATCAATTCGGATACAAATTAAGCAAAAAACATTTGTACAGAGCATATTTTATCTCTTATTTAATTAAATAGACGCTCATAATTCTGATTCTCATTCATGTTATTTTTTTGTCCTAATATATAATAAGTTCCTGGATATTTCTAAAAAAAAAGTACAGGAACGAAAGCTAGCGTCCCTGTAGATAAATTAATTATAGCAAAAATTAATTGTTATGAAATATAACAGAGTCATCTCCTCCTTCTATGTAAAAATGAAAATGACCATGATTAGTTTCAGCTATATATGGTCTCGCTTGTAAAACTTTAATCCAAGGTAAATCAGAAGGATATGTTATAGGTTTTAAATAAATCCGAACTTTATATTTATAAGGAAATCCGGCCCCAATTAATTCGTATCTCATAATGTTTGTTCCTCTAACTGAAATTAATCCTGGACGTCCTCCCAAATCTGTTATAGATGTAGGAATTTCTACTGAAAATAAATTTCTTTTTTCAGGCATTCCATAATAACCATCAGGTAACTTTGCCCATCCAAAACATTTGCTTGAAGAACATGTCGGTGCATTTAATGTTTCTGAATTTGACAAAAGAAATATGAATACTAAAGTAAAAAGTAATGTAAATTTTTTCATAATTAAAAAGTTTTAGTTTATACAAATACTTCATATAAGTAAGTTATATACCATTCACCTTCCGAAGTTAATTTTACTTCAGTCACTCTTTTTGGGGAGTCGTAAGTGAATTCACATAGTTCATATTCTTTTCCATCATCGGTATAAGAAGCGTATTTAGCCAATGTATTGTCATCATTGTACGTAAATTGGATGTAACCGGGAGTTTGTCCGTCGTTTACCTTTATTTTGCTAATCAGAAACGGTGTCAGTTTTATTACATGAATTGTCGCTGTATAAGCCTGCGTGCTCCCGTCCTCTGCTTTCACTGTATAAGTTACAGGTTTCGTAAAATCTGTTTCTACGTCAGATGCAGGTGTAACTGAGGCTTTGTCCGAAACTTTTATTTGAGGTTTTAATTTAGTAACATCAGTTTCTGCCGGAAGTGTAAGGATTATCGTTTTATTGGTTTCATCGATTTCCGCTTTTACCGCATTGATTGCAAATTCTGTTATTTTCTTTTCGTTACTTCTGATAACATCATCATCGTCGTCATCACTACAAGATATAAGTCCTATACACAAAATTGCTGTTAGGAAAAAATAAAATAATTGACACTTTTTCATTCTCTTCTCATTTTTTTTAAAGTTAACAATGAATGATATAATTGGCAAAGATAAGATTAATGTTATTATTTAAGATTTTAATCTCATTTTTTTTTTAATATGTGGTAGGTGTTTGTTTTTTAGGTGTTTATAAAATACATTTTACTTTATCTATTCTTTGAAAACAGAAAAACAAAGGCTGTTAGTCTGATGCTGTAATTTATGATTCATAACTCATAACTCATAATTTAACATGAAACTACCCGTTTATAACTGTCTGATAGACGAAAACCCCGACGAAGAATCGGGAATCTATGCTATCTCTTTTGTGGCTGAACCAGCCAACGAGACCGATTTTGTCGCCCTCAGCAAAGAGCATCGCCGCGAGCACCTTAGCATGGACCGGAGCAAACAGGTATTGACAGGCGTGGTGCTTCGTCCCGATCAGCTTATCTATCGCAGCAGCGATCAGCTTGGAGAACACTATATCCGTTTTTCGGCCGAGCAGATAGAAAAAATATCACACAAAATGATGCGTAAGCATATTGCTCTCGACCATACCACGCATCAGCACCAGCATCCGCTCGAAGGAAACTATCTCATAGAACTCTGGATCGTAGAAGACCCCGAAAACGATAAATCCGCCGCACTTGGATTCCGCGGCCTGCCCAAAGGCACACTTATGTGCAGTTATAAGATCGAAGACAAAAAGTATTGGGACACACAGGTAATGACCGGAAACATCAAAGGATTTTCGTTGGAAGGCTTCTTCTTCCAGCAGGAAATGAAGAAACACTCTAAGTCGAATATTAACAAACAAATGAACATGAACAAAAAGGACAAATCAACCCTCCTGGGAAAGATTGCAAAGTTCTTCCTCGACATCGATGCCGTACAAGACAGCGATGTATCGGGCAGTGGTAAAGCATACGTCATCTTTACACTGGCCGACGGCAAGGAAGTCTTTGTGGATGCCGACGGCTTTGCCACTCTTGACGGCGAACAAATGCATGCCGGCGAACATCTGCTGGCCGACGGAAATCTGCTCGAGGTAGACAATGAAGGCCAATTTACCGGAACTAAAGAGCCATCCGCGAAAAGCAAAAATCCCGAACAGGCAGCCGCTCCCCAGGCAATGGCTGCAAAAGTAAGGCGTATGCTTTCGGATAAAAACAACACACCCGGCGGACAACCGCAGACGGATGTACCCGCAAATGGCGAAAGCGGAGCCGGCAGTACGCTCGAAGAGAAAATTGCCGAGATGGAAAATAAACTGGCTGAAATGGAACAGCAGCTTAATGAGCTGGCGGGTAAAAACATCGAAGAAGTAGAAACCCTGCATAGGCAGATGCCCGGAGCTTTTCCGCTGACACAGGCGCACCGCAACCGCAAGCTTACTTCTGAAATGATGCATACCGAAAGGATGGCACTTTCGCTGGCTGCACAGATACAGAGAAAAAAATAAAAGCCCCTCTCGATCT
>DQAM01000033.1:7951-8851 GCA_003523545.1 Dysgonomonas sp. | reverse complement strand
ACGGGGACTATCGCCCCACCCTGCAGCATGGACGGAATTACATGGTATGGGTAAAGATGCAGTTATGGTTAAGATATATGCTTCCCATATCGAAAAACAGTCTGAGTTTCCTTCCCCCGGAAAGATATTCACCGATCATAAGAATTATCTGATAACAGCATGTGCGGATGGATGCTTAGCAATCGATGAAATACAGCTTCCCGGAAAGAAGAGGATGGGAATCCAGGATTTTTTAAGAGGGAATACATTACCAGCTGAAACCTATTTTAAATAATTTATTTGTGAAAAATGTAATATCCATTCTGATTATTTTTTATTGCGGTTTCCTGCACGCACAAGATCAGGTCGAAGGAAGCTTTTACCTGTTTTCCAACATGGGGCCGATACGTATGGATATAAAGCCGTCTGGTTTAACTACAAGTTTCTACGATTATACCGAAGGCGAACTGAATAGTGTAGATTATAATATTAAAGAAGAATATAAAAATAACGGCTTCTATTATATATGTTATAATGATGTGGAAACAAGCAGAGCTGTTCTTAAATTAAAACACGAGGAGTCAGGCAATTACGGACTTTATTTCATAGATAATTTTAATAAGGAGTCTCAGGCATGGAATGTAAAGAAATTAATGACTGAAATAAAACGGGATACGGCAAATGTCCGTATCGGAAGGCTTCATAGTGAAAAGAACTATAAAAGCTACTTCGAACTAAAGGACAATCTGAATATAACCGATGAAGATTATGTGGCTTTTTTCAGTAATTATATAGAAGAAGCGCGTAATTTGGTTAAGTCGGTACATTCTAATGATAAAAAAGCACTTACCGAGTGGTTTTATCATCACCCTTATATCCAGATGTCTATTATTTCAGACCAGTTGATAAATCTCGGGTACA
>DQAM01000033.1:650-7822 GCA_003523545.1 Dysgonomonas sp. | reverse complement strand
CGTCCTGTTACGGATACAGAGGGGTTTGTAAACAATATAATCAGAAACGAACACAAACAAGAATTAATTAATCAATCAGGAATAGATTCCAATATTTTCGAATAATATTATGCAGAAGGTCATAAAATCCACAGATTTAAAATCAGACTTAACCAAGGTCTTATCCTCATTATCATACGATAGGCTGTTCGTTTTAACAGACGAAAATACAGAAGAACTATGCTTCCGCTGCATTGACAATGTAGATGAAATAAAGCAAGCCGGTAAGATAATTTTAAAAGCCGGTGATAATAATAAAAATATAGACAGCCTTGTTTCCATATGGAAATATCTGTCTGAAAACGGTGCTACCCGTAATTCTTTACTGATAAATCTGGGAGGTGGTATGATCACTGATATAGGAGGATTTGCCGCCGCGAGTTTCAAACGGGGAATAAAAAGCATCAATATACCCACTACCCTTCTCGGAGCAGTAGATGCAGCTGTAGGCGGAAAAACCGGAATTAATTTTATCGGTCTGAAAAATGAGATCGGCGCATTTGCACCTGCTGAAACGGTTTTGATTGACTCTGTATTTTTTAAATCTCTCGATAAATCCAATTTTCTTTCCGGATATGCCGAGATGTTAAAGCATGGTTTAATATCAGACGAAAAGACGTGGATTAAATTACTACAATTCGATACTTTCAATATTGATTACGACATACTCCGCGAATTGGTAGTAGAATCTGTATTGGTCAAGGAAAATATAGTAGAACAGGATCCTTTTGAAAAAGGAGTGCGCAAGGCTCTTAATCTGGGGCATACCGTCGGACATGCTTTTGAAAGTCTCTCCTATAAGATTGGCAAGCCTATGCCGCACGGTTATGCGGTTGCATGGGGTATTGTATGTGAATTGTATTTATCCCGCATCAAATGCGGATTTCCGAAAGATAAGTTATGGCAGACACTAAGTTTTATAAAGGAAAACTATGGTGTATTTCCTTTTGGCTGCGATGAGTACGAAGACTTGTACACATTAATGACTCATGATAAGAAAAATGAATCAAAGGATCGTATTAACTTTACGTTACTTGAAGATATTGGAAAACTAGCATTGAATCAGACAGCCGATGAAGAAGAGATTTTCGAATCGATAGATTTTCTTCGTGAAAGTATTGGACTCTGATTTTATAAATGAATACACGATAAAAGTATCGAATCTCATTAGGATTCGATACTTTTTTGTTTAGGGAAATATGTTTTCAATTGTTTCTTAAACATGATGTATTTATATAAACCGAAAAGAAATAATATTCCTCCCGAAACCAGGCATAACCACCCTAAAGCTGCGAGATGCTCGATTGCTTTTATTTCAAATATACCGACTCCAACGGTCAGAAGATACAAAGAGGTTCTTATATAAGAAAAGAGTGTGCGTTCGTTTGCCATTCTTGTCCTCTCAAGCGCAAGAAAATCCCTGAGAATTATTTCTTCATGATTCTCAAAGGCTTCATTAACATGGAATATTTTTTTCATTTCGTTCTATTGATACTCAATGCTTTTAGTTTGTATGTATTTTCAATATTGAATCTATATTATCCAGGTCTGTATTTACAAGATTAACAGTAAGTTGTTTCGTTTTTTTATCATATTTCCATTCCGGTTTTCCATTTATATTCAACCATTCTACTGATTTGATTTTTGACGGAATATTTACAGTCACTTCAGACTTTTCTTTATCGAAAATATGGATGTAGTGAATATTACCTTTCTGAGTAGCCGCACCCCATTCCTGCGGTTTAAAAACACCCGCTTGTGTTCCATAAATACTTTCTCCAAATTTCTTTGTCCAATCCCCGATTTCCCGCAATCGGCTTACACATTCAGGTTGTATTTCCCCATTTGGCATAGGGCCTACATTCAGTAGTAAATTTGCTCCATATCCGGCTGCTTTAACCAGATAATGGATCAGTTCGGGAACCGACTTGAAGTTATCGTCAGTTATATTGTAACCCCAGGTTTTGTTCATGGTTTCGCAAGTCTCGAGAGGAAGATGATTGACAGCGACCTGTCCGTCACTATATCCGGCTTTGTTTTCCCCGGGCAGGTCTCTTTCGAAAGCCTGATAATCCTCTCCTGCGATAGGTTCCTTATGATGATTGTTCGAGATCATGCAGTTGGGTTGCAGGGTATGGATAAGATCATAGATTTCACGGTAATGCCAGTCCAGTTTCACATTTTGATGCGACTCACTTCCGTGCGGGTGCTGATCCCAGTCGCCATCGAACCATATTCCGGCTATTTCTCCGTAATTAGTAAGGAGTTCTGTTAATTGCCCTTTCATAAAATTAATATATGAATCCCAATTACCGCGCTCAGTCCTGCCGGAATGCTGTCCTGTATTTCCTGTCCAATATTGATAATCATCTCTCGACCAATCGATCAATGAATAATAAAAAATGAGTTTTATACCTTCCTTGCGGCATTCATCTGCAAGTTCTTTAACCAGATCCCTTCCGAAATGAGGGGTATTCATAATATTCCAATCGGAGAATTTTGTATTCCAGTTACTGAAACCATCATGATGACGCGATGTGAAAGTAATGTATTTCACTCCTGCATTCTTTGCTATGGCTACCCATTCTTTAGCATCAAAATCCTGAGGATTGAAAAATTTCTGTAGTTTCTGATATTCTTTCCATTTGACAGGACGGGTTTCCATCACCCATTCACCATCGCCTAGGACACTATACGGCCCAAAGTGTACGAACATACCGAAACGCGCTTCATCGAACCATTTATGCGCAGGATTTATATCCTGGGTTTTTATAGGAATAATAAAAATAAAAAGAGTTAATAGAGATAAAGTTAATCTTTTCATGGTAAAATCTTTTGCTTGTATATATTATGTTAAACATCACACATATTGTCGTGGAATTTCAGTTCTCTTCCTTCCATCTGAATAGTTATATGTCGTATCCCCGTATGTTTAATGATAGATTCTAAAGACTGCTCGAGAATCGCATCTCTATCGGAGGAAGGATCAACCTTCATATGAACCGTCAGGGAAGGGAATTCCTGGGTAATCATCCATATATGCAGGTCATGGATACTTTTTACTCCATCGATCGATTCCAGCATACTTACAACTTCGTCGGTATCGATTCCGGCAGGTTTGCTTTCCATAAGCACATTTACGGATTCTTTTAGTATGTGCCAACCACTGTAAAGAACCAGTACAGAAACTACCATACTGGCAATAGGGTCGGCAATATTCCACCCTAATGTCAATATCAGAATTGCAGCTATAATTGCACCAACTGAGCCTAATAGATCACCAATTACGTGCAAAAACGCACTTTTTACATTCAGGTTTTCTTTGGAATCTCCTCTTGATAATATCCATGCGACAATGATGTTTATCACCAAACCGATGGTTGATATTATTATCATGCCTTTTCCAATAACCTGGGGCGGTGACGACAAACGGCTTATAGCTTCATACAATATGTAGATGGATAATACCACCAAAGCAATGCCGTTTAATAAAGCGGCTAATATTTCAAATCTCTTGTACCCGTATGTTTTTTCTGCAGTAGCTGCTTTTTGGCCGAATATCAAAGCTGTAAGACTAAGTCCTAATGCTACGGCATCACTCAGCATATGACCGGCATCGGATAGTAAGGCCAGACTGTTAGTCAATATGCCTCCGACAAATTCGACAAACATGAATCCTGCGATCAGCAGGAAGCTCAGCATTAACGCTTTTTTATTAGCATTGTGCCCATGTGTGTGTCCACCATGCGAATGACTATGGGTATGGATATGACCTTCAGGATGATTGTGTGACATTGTTTTGTATTTTTCTTTTTGCAAAGAAAATAATGTTTGTCGTCATTTCAAATAAAATCAAACTATTTATGCTTGTTCATATCCTTAGATAAACAAAAAAGAGACTTGATATCAAGTCTCTTTCGTTTCGTTATATTAATTGATCTTAGTTATGCATCAATATTGGCATAAGTTGCATTCTCTTCGATAAATTCGCGGCGCGGGGCAACATCTTCACCCATCAGCATGGAGAATATATGATCTGCTTCTGCAGCATTTTCTATGGTTACCTGGCGCAATGTTCTGTTGTCCGGATTCATTGTGGTATCCCACAGCTGAGTAGCATTCATTTCACCCAAACCTTTATACCGTTGTGTATGCACAGAGTTTTCATTACCATCTGCATATTTATCGATAAATGCCTGGCGCTGCCTGTCGTCCCAACAGTATTCTTCTATTTTACCTTTCTTACACAAATACAAAGGAGGAGTGGCAATATAAACATATCCCTGCTCTATAAGAGGTTTCATATGCCTGAAAAAGAAGGTCAGAATTAACGTTGCAATGTGGCTGCCATCGACATCGGCATCGGTCATTATCACAATTTTATGATAACGAAGTTTCACTATATTCAATTCTTTCGAATCTTCTTCTGTGCCGATAGTAACACCCAGAGCTGTATAAATATTCTTTATTTCTTCACTTTCCAAAACCTTATGCTGCATAGCTTTCTCAACGTTCAGGATTTTGCCCCTTAACGGAAGAATAGCCTGAAACATACGGTCACGTCCTTGTTTAGCAGTTCCTCCTGCCGAATCTCCTTCGACAAGAAATATTTCGCAAGAACCCGGATCTTTACTGGAACAATCGGCCAGTTTACCCGGCAGTCCACCACCTGTCAAAGGCGATTTACGCTGAACCATCTCACGAGCCTTACGTGCGGCCTGGCGCGCTGTTGCCGCAAGAATTACTTTTTCAACAATAGTCTTCGCTTCTTTCGGATGTTCTTCCAGGTAATATCCCAAAGCTTCACCTACCGCCTGGTCGACAGCACCGATAACTTCATTATTCCCTAATTTTGTTTTTGTCTGGCCCTCAAACTGTGGTTCTGCGACTTTAATAGAAATTACAGCAGTTAGCCCTTCACGGAAGTCGTCTCCGCTGATTTCTACTTTTACCTTGTCAAGCATCTTACTGTCTTCCGCATATTTTTTCAATGTACGGGAAAGACCGCGACGAAAACCTGTCAGATGTGTACCACCTTCGATTGTATGGATATTATTTACATACGAAAATACATTTTCGTTATAAGATGTATTGTAAGTAATCGCTATCTCTACAGGAATACCTTGTTTTTCGGTAACGATATGAATTACATCTTCAATCAAAGCATCTTTCGAAGAATCTATATATTTTACAAACTCTTCCAGTCCTTTTTCTGAATAGAATGTATCGGTCTTGTAACTTCCATCTTCTTTTTTGTGGCGCTTATCTGTCAAAGATAACTTGACACCTGCATTTAAGAATGCTAATTCACGCAAACGGGAAGCGAGTGTGTCATATTTATACTCAGTTGTAATAAATATGCTGTCATCCGGTTTGAAAGTAATAGTAGTACCTGTTTCATCAGAATCTCCTAACACTTCAACTTGAGTAGATGGTGCTCCACAGGAATATTCCTGCATATACATTTTTCCCTGACGGCGAACATCAGCGCGTAAATATGTTGAAAGTGCATTTACACAGGATACACCTACCCCGTGTAAACCGCCGGATACTTTATAAGTTCCTTTATCGAATTTACCTCCCGCATGAAGTACTGTCAATACTACTTCGAGAGCTGATTTTTGTTCTTTTTCATGGAAGTCGACCGGTATACCGCGTCCGTTGTCCCATACTGTAATAGAGTTATCTTCGTTTATAGTTACGCGGATATCGTTACAATATCCTGCTAAAGCTTCATCTATAGAGTTGTCGACAACTTCATAAACCAAGTGATGGAGTCCTTTTTCGCCAA
Source organism: Dysgonomonas sp. (assembly GCA_003523545.1). Lineage (GTDB taxonomy): Bacteria > Bacteroidota > Bacteroidia > Bacteroidales > Dysgonomonadaceae > Dysgonomonas_A. The sequence goes on along the minus strand of DQAM01000033.1, from coordinate 1,992 downwards.
CATCACCTATATACATAGCCGGTCTTTTTCTTACAGCTTCAAGACCTTCCAATACTTGAATATTTTCTGCGGAGTATTCCCCGCTAGCTAGATTTTTCTCTTTATCTGTCATCTTTCAATTTTTAAATGGACCCTCCAAGATTATTTTATAAAAATCGCATAAAACTCTTCTCAAAAAGCAAACAAATATACGAAAATTTAACCATAAAAGCAACTGCTTTTCAAGCAAGTTGTATAAGGAAAATCCTGTTTTTATATGAATGCAAATACTATACCAAAATTATTAATTTTACCCAGAAAACAAAGATCATAAATGATTAAAAATAAGTAATTTATAATCAAATTATAAAGTTAGTTATATACTTTGTTTAGGTATGCTATATGTTAAATAATAATTCACTTATTAAGAGTCCTATTGTCGTTTTGTGCTGTGTGTGGTATGTAGGTTTATATGGTTGTAGGTTGTTGTTTAAGAGCATTATTATTTGTTGGCAAGCATAGTATATTAAATGGATTATTGTATCTATTATGTCATAGATATGGACATATAAACGCTGAAAGCCCCATATATGCTGTGATATACGGGGCTTTCGGCGTTTTAAAAGAGCGGCGGCTACCTACTCTCCCACCTGTAAGGGCAGTACCATCGGCGCGGCAGGGCTTAACTTCTCTGTTCGGAATGGGAAGAGGTGGATCCCCTGCACTGTAACCACCTTAATTTCTTTATCGAATGAAGAATTTATAATGAGGAATGAAGAATAGCTTTTTTGTTAATTCTTAATTCTTAGTTTTTCATTCTTAATTTATTAAGACATGGATGAAAAGAGCAGAGTAAAGAGTTATAAATGATTAGTTATGAGTTAAAAATGATATATTCTTAATTCATCATTCTTCATTATTAAAGTTTTTTACTGATTATATAACAGGCCCCGGCCTGCGGCGTCTTTGGGCAGAAAAAAGTTTCGGGCAATTAGTACTACTCGGCTATGACATTACTGCCTTTACACCTGTAGCCTATCAACGTCGTAGTCTTCGACGACCCTTATGTGGATATCTTATCTTGAGGCCGGCTTCGTACTTAGATGCTTTCAGCACTTATCCGATCCGCACTTAGCTACCCGGCAATGCTCCTGGCGGAACAACCGGTGAACCAGCGGTGCGTCCAACACGGTCCTCTCGTACTAGTGTCAGATCCCCGCAAATATCCTGCGCCCACGATAGATAGAGACCGAACTGTCTCACGACGTTCTAAACCCAGCTCGCGTGCCACTTTAATGGGCGAACAGCCCAACCCTTGGGACCGACTACAGCCCCAGGATGCGATGAGCCGACATCGAGGTGC
>DQAM01000033.1:0-503 GCA_003523545.1 Dysgonomonas sp. | reverse complement strand
ATCAGCCTGTTATCCCCGGAGTACCTTTTATCCTTTGAGCGATGGCCATTCCATACTGAAACCACCGGATCACTATGCTCTAGTTTCCTACCTGTTCGACTTGTCGGTCTCACAGTCAAGCGCGCTTATACCATTACACTCTGCGGACGGTTACCAATCGTCCTGAGCGCACCTTTAGAAGCCTCCGTTACTCTTTTGGAGGCGACCACCCCAGTCAAACTACCCACCATACACTGTCCCCGGCTCCGCGGGTTAGGATTCAAACAATCGAAGGGCCGTATTTCAAGGTCGGCTCCACAAATACTGGCGTACCTGCTTCATAGCCTCCGGCCTATCCTACACATCGAGTGCCCAAATACAATGTAAAGCTATAGTAAAGGTTCACGGGGTCTTTTCGTCCCATCGCGGGTAATCGGCATCTTCACCGATACTACAATTTCACCGAGCTCACAGTTGAGACAGTGTCCAGATCATTACACCATTCGTGCAGGTCGGAACTTACC
>DQAM01000167.1 GCA_003523545.1 Dysgonomonas sp. | reverse complement strand
AAGATTACGGCATTTGGATATGATATGTTCGAATTGTAGTTTAGTATCAGGCATTTTATTGAATCCTAAATTTTTCCGTACAAAGTTATGAAAAAAACAAAAGCATAGGAGAATTAACCTATGCTTTTATATATCTTATATTTAATAATAGTTATGAAACTCTCAACGATTTTCCGATACGTAGTTTTTCGTTTTTCGACATGCTGTTGAGCGAACATAATTTATTAATAGTGATTCCATGCCTTTGAGCTATTTTCGATAAAGTATCACCCTTTCTTATGCGGTAATATTTGACTGTACCGGTAGCATATTTGTTGGAGGAAGCATTTTTCACATATTTGGAAGATGTATTTCTGGCTACTTTTTGTCCCGGCTTACCTAAAGTATTGACGATTACCATATACTGGTCTTTGTGGCATACCTTGTTGTCGAAGTCGATAACATGCAGGGGGTTGATAGACCGTCCTAAGAAACGTAATTCGAAATGAAGATGGGAACCTGTAGAACGTCCTGTATTTCCTCCTAAAGCGATAGGGTCGCCCGACCTGACGATCTGGTTATCCTGAACGAGGAATTTGGATAAGTGTCCGTATACTGTTTCCAATCCGTTGGGATGGCGTAAAACTACATAATAACCGTATCCTCTTCTTTCGTACTCGGTTACGCGTACTTTACCGTCGAATGCAGCATATATGGTGTCGCCTATTTGTACTTTAAGGTCGATACCGTGATGCATACGGGTAGTCCTGCGCAAACGCCGTACTCCGTAATTGGAAGTTACATGCCCGGTGTGGGGCATGGTGAAGTTAGACAGGTCGACATTGTATGTACTTGGAACATTTTCGAGAGAACCGTAGCTGTTAACGTATCTGTTGTTCCATATTCCTCCGTACAGGTCGTCAGATGGAATCTCGTCCATATCGAGAATTCTCTCTTCCTGTGCTTTTTTTATTAGTGATAAATCTCTTTTGATTTTTATACCGTCGGCATAAAGATCGTTAGACGGCTTGCTATGGCGTTGCTTGAAATTTACTTCTACACGTGTGTCCCCTTTGTTTTCGTCCCCTTGCTCCGGATTCTGAGCAAATGAACACAAGGGTACAAGTAATAATGCTGCCAATGCACAAACCTTTATTGTCTTAAAACCCACTCGATAATATTTTTAGTTAATAATATATTCCTTATATTTCGTCTTCGGCATATAAATTAGGTAATGCCAATAATTTATAGTCGAAGAGTTCTCCTTCTTTGAAAAATCTTTTTAATTCGATCTTTGCTGAGTCTGCTGAGTCGGACGCATGTACTATGTTTTCCTGTGAACTCATCGAAAAGTCACCCCTGATGGTGCCTGCATCCGCTTCCCTGCCGTTTGTCTTACCGATGAGTGCACGGACTACTTTTGCCGCATCGATACCTTCCCAGCATTGTATTATAACGGGGCATGACATCATGGAATTCTTTACCCTCTGAAAAAACGGTCTCTTATTAAGATGAGCATAATGCTCACTCAGGATGTCATCATCCAGCTGCATCATTTTTATACCCGCTAAACGTAAACCTTTTGATTCGAATCGTGAAATTACCTGCCCTATCAATCCTCTTTGGATAGATGAAGGTTTTAGAATTACCAGGGTTTTTTCCATACAGGATTAGTGAAATTAATTCAGATTATCATCCTTTTCATTCAACATAGATTACCAAAGATACAGTTTTTATTTTGTTAATAACAAATGTAAAATGGTTTATTTTCATGTATTTAACAATATTAAAAAAAGTATAAATTTAGTAACTTGTTGATTTTTAGATGTGTATATGATTTGATAATTGCACCCTTTAAAAAAGTTTATAGCCTTAATGATTTTTATATCATAATTGAAATTAAAGCTAAAAGATACTATCGGATATTTCTCAGTTTATCAGTTATATACCTTATTGATAGATAATTATTAAAAAATCGGTAGATGCGGATTTTTCACTTCTTTAAGGGCTATACATTCTACTTCGACCAGCCATCCGGGACGGCATACAGGTGCCCATACGATAACATAAGGTATTTCGCTATAATGCTTTTTCATGTAGCAGGATATGTTTTTATAATCCGCCGTATCTCTTAAATAAACAATCATTGTCATAACGTGGGACATATCTATTTCTGCTTCTGAAAGCAGAGCCTTTATATTCTCGAATGTACGTTCCGTTTGCCTGATTACATTACCGGGATGTACAATTTCTCCATTTTTGTCTATGCTGGCTGTACCCGAAATAAAAATATGCCTTCGGTCACCATAATCTATCGAAGTACCTCTTTCGAAAGTTACGCCGTATTTATAAGTAGGGCTGAGGTGGGAGAGTGCCCGAAGGTAATTTATCTGTCCGGGTTTTATACCTTCCACCGCATAAGCATCCATGATAACCAGAGCTTGCGGATCGGTATATTTGCCTTCTATGCCTGTACTGGCTATATAATGGGTATCGTGTCTGAGGCCTTCCTGTTCAAAAAAATCTTTACGGGATCGCACCATGCCTGTATAATGTACGTCTACCCCTTGCACAAATATCCAGGTGCGTATGCAATTGTCCTTTATCGTGCAGTTATAATCCGATAAAGAATTTTTGTAGCGGTCCAATATATAACCTGTTTCGGCGGCTTCATCATTCACCGGACAGTGAAGTTCTGTATGCCAAATATGTGAATAGGAAGGGCGCCTTGCAATGCATGTTTCTTTTCCTTCGCTGCGTATTTCAGCATCTTCGATATAATACAGCCATACTGCTGCTTTTGTCCCGTCGAGTGGCGGCTGTTGTATAACAGAAAACGCACATTTTCCTTTATCCTTTATATATTGCTTCTGATTTGCTGCATCGCTTAGAAAATATCTTTTAAATACCAGTGTATTCTTTTGTAATTCACTATTATTAAGGCGTACTATCGCTTCATTTACATTCCGGAATTGAATGTCTGCACTATGAGTGTCGTTGTTGTAACTGATAATAACATGATGTTCGGCACAGCCGTTTTCCGGACGAAATGATTTTATATGGACTGTAACTGATAAATCCTCCCATATAATCTTTTTATTTTCCACTATCCGATATCTCTTTATTTGTCTTATTATTAAATCAATGAGCCATACTTTCGACAGGCGTTGCCGTCGGGTACTCGTTTCCTCCCGAGAATGTTACATTGTTCCCTTTTTCATTTTTTGCTGCATCAACAATTGCATGTACGGGATAATCCACTTTTCCTGTGATGAATTCGGGAATGTTATACGATTTCATAAAACCATGATAGAAATCCGTATCTTCCTGCGGCATTAGAAAAGCCTTATGTGCCTGCCCGTTTTCGTCTATGTAGGCAAAATAAGGGCGGGTATAAAGTCCGTCTATGCGGCGGCTGCTGAAAACTATCCACCGGCTGTTGCTGCTCCACGAATGGTAACTCTCTACATCGTTGCTGTTAGCTTCTTTCAGAGGATAATGCTCTTTGGTTTCGAGATTTACCATATAAAGGTCAGCATCCTTATGCCATATAGAGAAATTCCCATACGAAGACAGGGTATACAACAGATACTTCCCATCGGGAGAGACGCGGGGAAAAGATACGCTCTTGTCTTCTGCTATAGCATTGAATAAGGTATCTACTGCATTTCCGAAAGTACTGCTGTCCGGATCGAAGCTTATCGAGCAAAGGCTGTATTTTACTTGTTTAAAGTCGGTAGGTAAATCCTGCACATCTGCCGTACAGAAATAAAGAGTACGACCATCGGGTGAAAAAGTGGGGAAATTCTCATAACGATTGGGTGAAAATAGTTCAGGGGCAGTTACCAACTCATGTTTTTCAATATCATATACTACTGCATCCGAAGCCAGATCGAAAACCTCTATCCGGTTGGGATCGTTCATGTGGAAAGCCTGTTTGGTATCATTCACCGTGAATGCGATAAATTTACCCGAAGGGTGCCACGAAGGATAAACCAGAGCCGAAATCGTTTGGTCTGTTTTGGTATTCAGTTTTTCTATTTTATCCCCATTGATGAGGTAGGTTCCCGGATAGGTCTGCCTCATGTGGAATAGCATTTTTTGAGGATCCTGCATGCAAAAAGAATGGCAATTCATACAGTTGTTGCCTGTCATCTTGTTTTCGATAATGGCAGATTCTTTAAATGTTCCTACTTCCCGTTGATATATACCCATTTCTTTCCAAAGTGTGTAACCCGGTGGAATCAGCCGGTATGCAATATATGGGTCGATTGGCTCCTCGGCTACATGCCACAGAAAGGGAGCATAACTCATCCATCCGTTGTCTGTTTTTTTGCATACGGTGGCTTCAATGGCATTGCCTTTTGCAGTTTCGAGCATTTTCTGCCAGTCGGACGGATTAATATGGAAACTTCCTTGTATGCCTTTTACTTCTACTTCTTTCTCACCTGATCTGAGAATTAACCGGCTGTCTTTTGTTTCATCTAAAAACTTAAAATTGAGCGGAGCAATATTGGGGGGGATAGTTACATTTATATAATCAGGGAAGATACCGGGAAGAGTATCACTTTTATGGGTGATGTGTACAGATTCCGAGCATCCTGTAAAAATGAATAGATCGGAAGAGCG
>DQAM01000166.1 GCA_003523545.1 Dysgonomonas sp. | reverse complement strand
CAACAGGCAGGCTTTTGGCAGGTAATTCTTTTTCATGCACATACTCAATCATCTGCAAAAGCAATATCTTGATATAAAATCTTATCTGTTCTTTTTTGATAGGAGAAATATCATTGAATAAGGTTATAATACTATCTATCATATCCCTGATATCCCGATAACCACCCTTATCATAATTGATAATATTGAGCTTCTTATACAAATTCGTATTATACGAACGCAATTCTTTTTTTAATATATCCGAACAAAAGAGCGCCTCTTCAAACATAAAAACGACACCCTTGCAATCGGGAGAAAACGATATTTGATGTATCTGTTTCGGAAAAACCACGGATACGGAATAAGGCTTCATAACCACAGGCGACTCGTATTCGATACTATGATTTGCATAACCTTCGTCAATGATTATTATCTGGAAATAATCATGGGAATGAATCTCTGATAAATGCAACTCTCTTTTTTCATTGATATATTCAATATTAAAAGGGAGCGAAGGTTTATCTTTTTGTGTAAAGTATTGCTCGATACTACGTACAGGTATATCCATATTTCTATATAGTTTTGTGTGTTAGGGCAACTCTATACTTCGATCCAGTAAAACTTCTAACTCATGTGCAAATTGAGCAAATTTTTTGTTCCTTTTTGATGAAGAATAGATTTGAAAATTATAGGATCTATTTTCCTAGGATCATAATGCACGATAAAAATATCCACACTACCACGATCCGGATTTTGTGCTCCTATAGGAAATCCCGTTGAGTAATAAATGTATATCCTCTTTATATCTGAAAAATTGATTCTTAATTGTTTCAATAAAGATTTATTTTCCAGAGTCTGATTATTTTTATCAATAACAATCTTATCAGTAGAAACAAAAAACATAGAAACAAAAAATATAGAAACTACTAAAGGTACAATATGTAAAAGACTAAATTTGTCTTCACTGATAATGAGATAAATAAAGAGAACAAACCATGCAATACCAAACGATGCTACTAGAAATCTTCCTAAAAAAGGAGGCGTATATACATAATAATTTGGCTTTTCTTCTCCAAACAGTTCAATTCTTCTGTTTACAGTTTTATTATAAAAAGGAGCTTTATTATTTATAAGTAGCAATTCCACCTCATTCAAAATAGTTTCTCTTAATTTCCTTAAAGATTTAGACTTTTTTCTAAGCTGTGGAGTTAAATGGATACCATCCCTGTACTTATCATTTTTATATGTTAGTTCGTATACATACGATCTCATGTAAGGAGTAAGTACTTCCGCAAAGCGTAAGTTTTCAATATCATCTAATGATGCTAGAAAATGCTCTCCTAATAAATTTCTTTTATATATTTTTTTCTCGTATGTATGTATTATAACCTGACTAATATTCCCCATGAACAGGAAAGAGAATAATAGTATCAAAGAAAAAAGAATTATCAATATAATATAGCTAGGTTCAATATTTGAAGCATCTTCCTCGCTTAACCCATACATCACAGGGAAGGCTATCATAAGTATGCAGATAGTGAGTATTATACCCAAAGTAGTATAGTCATATTTCTTGGATAAAATATGATTTTTTCTTTTTCTTTCTTATATATTTTCATTGTCCTTCATTCTCTTCCATTCGAAAGATAATAATTAATATTTGATCATTTATAACTTACCTACACAAAAAAAGCATCCCGTAATGAGATGCTTTTTGAAATATGATAAATTAATTCATTTATTCACTTTTCTTTGACAGACGCTTACGGTCGTTTTCGTCCAGATATATTTTCCGGATACGCATAGAAGAAGGCGTGACCTCCACATACTCGTCCTCTTTAATATATTCCAGAGCTTCCTCCAAACTGAATATAATAGCAGGAGCTAACCGGGCTTTATCATCCGTACCCGAAGCACGAACGTTGGTCAATTTTTTCGATTTAGTCAGATTGACAACCAAATCCCCTTCTTTAGAATGCTCTCCCACGATTTGTCCCATATAGATGTCAGTCTGTGGTTCGATAAAGAAACGCCCACGGTCCTGCAATTTATCCAATGCATAAGCAAAGGCATTGCCCGATTCACTGGCGATGATCGATCCATTCTGGCGTTTTTCGATTTCGCCCTTCCAAGGCTGGAATTCGAGGAAACGGTGAGCAATAACAGCTTCACCAGCCGATAACGTCAAAGCTATATTATTAATACCTATAATACCGCGAGAAGGAATAATAAACTCCAGATATACACGATCGTTTTTGCTTTCCATCATCGTCAGTTCTCCACGTCTACGTGTAACCAAATCAATGATTTTACTCGAAGATTCTTCGGGAACGTTTATAGTTAATTGTTCTACAGGCTCGTGCTTCACCCCGTCAATCTCTTTTATGATTACTTTAGGTTGCCCTACTTGTAACTCATAACCTTCACGACGCATGGTTTCGATAAGTACTGATAAGTGTAATACACCACGTCCATAAACAATCCATGAGTCCGCATTATCAGTCGTCTCAAGTCTTAATGCCAGATTTTTATCCAACTCGTGAACCAAACGTTCATAAATGTGTCGGGATGTAACATACTTACCATCTTTACCAAAAAAAGGTGAATCGTTGATAGTAAACATCATCGACATAGTAGGTTCATCAATATCGATTGGAGGAAGGGGTTCAGGATTATTGATATCGGCAATCGAATCCCCGATTTCAAATCCTTCGATACCAATCAAAGCACAAATATCCCCGCATTGAACCGATGATACTTTTGCTCTGCCCAAGCCTTCAAAGACATTGAGTTCCTTGATTTTAGTTTTTATGATAGAGCCGTCTCTTTTGCAGAGGGAGACATCCATATTATCTTTTATCTCACCGCGGTGAACACGCCCTACAGCAATACGTCCTACATATTTAGAATAATCGAGTGATGTTATCAACATCTGGGGAGTGCCCTCGATTATTTCGGGAGCAGGAATATTTTTTACAATTGCATCCAGCAATACAGTAAAATCCGTTGTAGGCTTCGTGTAATCATCAGACATCCAACCCTGTTTCGCCGAACCATAAATAGTCGGGAAATCGAGTTGCTCCTCTGTAGCATCGAGGCTGAACATGAGGTCAAAAACCATTTCATGTACTTCTTCGGGACGGCAATTGGGTTTATCAACTTTGTTGATTACCACAATCGGCTTCAATCCTATTTCGAGAGCTTTGTGTAATACGAAACGAGTTTGTGGCATCGGCCCTTCGAAGGCATCTACCAACAACAGGCAACCATCCGCCATATTCAACACTCTTTCGACCTCACCACCGAAATCGGCGTGTCCGGGTGTGTCTATAATATTGATTTTAGTACCTTTATAATTAATTGAAACGTTCTTCGAAAGGATTGTTATCCCCCGTTCACGTTCCAAATCGTTGCTGTCTAAAATTAGTTCTCCTGTAACCTGATTGTCTCTGAATAATTGTCCTGCTAAAAGGAGTTTGTCCACAGTTGTAGTCTTCCCGTGGTCGACGTGTGCGATAATCGCAATATTTCTGATTTCTTGCATATAAAAATTTTGAGGGTGCAAAGGTACAACAAAAAAACGACAGTTAAGTCATATCTATATGATTACTATCGGTATAAATACAAGACAAAAAACTGGTTTCTTAAATAAGGTACCCTCCCAGTTTTTTTATCACAAGAAAACTGGAAGGAGTTTAAAATACATGAGTATTTTAAGGGGAAAAGTCATACCTTAATTCAATATTTTTTTATTATCCCGGAGAATTGATCGAGAAGAATTATAAAAGCTGTTCTCAAACGACATTGGATACTACAAAAAAGCTTATTATGAAAATATCGGATAAAATTTATAAACCTTTCTTTTCTCCTGAAATAAAATCAATTACTAAGTACAAAATTACATATACCAAATTTATTTATTAAGTCAAAAAATGAGCACGATAATGCTATTTTTGCATTTTTTGCTAAAAAATTTTTTTAACCGCAATTTCTGCTTTATTTATATTATGAAGATATATTTCTGCTAAACCTGAAAAATTGGGAGGAGAATTTTATAAAATATATCTTTAGTATAATATACGCTTCAATTTACGGATGTAATTCTCACTATTGTAATCCGATATACTTATATTTGAATTTAAGATTGATTAAAAACATATTTATATGACCGAAAAAGAAAAAATGCTGGCCGGCGAATATTACAATGCCGGCGACGATGAATTGATAAACCGTTGGCATCTGGCAAAAAAACTGACCAGAATGTACAACGAGGCCGATACCCGCAACCGGAAATTACTGGATAGCCTATTGGATGATTTATTCGGTTCGAGGGGTGAAAGTACATGGGTTACCGCTCCCATATATGTGGATTACGGAGAGAATATACATTTGGGAAATAATGTTGAAATTAATATGAATTGCGTATTTCTGGATTGTAATAAAATTACTATCGGAGACAATACGGGAATCGGGCCAAATGTGCAGATTTACGCAGTTACCCATCCCGTCAATCCGAAAGAAAGATTATCGGAAGACGAGCATCAGGGATTTTCATTCTGGCGGACATATACCGCACCTGTAACTATCGGTTCAAACGTCTGGATTGGCGGTGGTTCGGTCATTCTACCGGGAGTAACCATTGGCGATAATACCACCATAGGTGCAGGAAGCGTCGTTACAAAATCCATTCCGGCCAATTCTTTGGCCGTAGGAAATCCTGCAAAAGTCATAAAGACTCTGGAGTGAAAATCCTATAAAATACAAACTGGCGAGATTGGACAATAGGGTGTTTTTGCAGAATCCCTACCTTTGTATCAAAGCGTAAAGATATGCGGGATACTACCAAAAATATATACCAACAAAAAGCCAATCAGATAATTGATTTTATCAGCGCTAATTTGCATCGACCAATTTCGTTGGATGCTATCGCCGATAAAATCAATGTATCCCAGCGCCAGTTACTACGCATTATGCGTTCCTATCTTAACGAATCATTGTCTGCATATATCACAAGACAAAGAGTAGAACGTGCAGTCATGTACATGCAGATGGAAGAAATAAGCCTGACCAGATTATCCGAAATGGCAGGCTATGATAATCCGCAATCTTTTTCCAAAGCTTTTAAGAAACAATTCGGCATATCTCCAAAGACTTATCTAAACCAACTACAAACCAAATTACAGGGCTATGTAAACAGCAGTGGTAACAGGAAAAACCACATCCCGGTAGAAATTATTGAAGGGGAGGAATTGGAACTGGTATATATACGCATCTTTGGTAAATATGGAGAAGAGGACCCTTACAAAACTGCTTGGGGCAAGCTTCTCAAATTTCTAAAAATAAACGATTCTCTGTCAAAAAATACCCGATTTATAGGAATAAGTTTCGATGACCCCAATATAACTGAACAGTATAAATGTAGATTTTATGCCTGCGCAACCGTAGATAAAAAAATCGTACCGACAGCCGAATTCGGCACAATACAAATTAAGAAAGGGAAGTATGCCATTTATACATTGAAAGGTAGTTATTCGGGACTACAGGAATTGTACAATAATATCAGCATTAATTTTGAATATACCCTTCGTTACGGTGTGGCTTATGAGGAGTATCTGAATAGCCCGCAAAATACCGTAGAAAGTGAACTCATCACTAAGGTTTATATCCCCATTAAGTAGTAGTTTCATGGTACAATATATAGAAGCAAAAAGCATATTATCGAAACTGAAAGGGAAAGATTCTCTTTTCGGGCTCACTTATAATATGAATCTTTACAGGGGTTGCCAACATGCTTGTATCTATTGCGATACCAGAAGTGAATGTTACGGCGTTGGCGATATTTCAACAATCTCGGTAAAAAAGAATGCTTTGGAATTACTGAATAAAGAACTATCATCGAAACGAAAAAATAAAGGAACCATAGGCACAGGTTCGATGAATGACCCATACATGCCTGTCGAGAAAGAACTGGGTATCAGTCGGAAAGCATTGGAAATAATAGCTTATTATAAATTTCCTGTACATATTATCACAAAAAGCTGTCTGGTGGAACGCGATACAGATGTATTACAGGATATATCTAAAATATATTCAGCCATAAGTTTCACCATCACAACATCGGACGATTCATTATCCAAAAAGATTGAACCCCATGCCCCCAAAACTTCGGAACGGTTTAAAAGTATAAAAGCTTTAGCTGATAAG
>DQAM01000168.1 GCA_003523545.1 Dysgonomonas sp. | reverse complement strand
TGCGGTTATGTATGCCCGGATGCGTGTCTGACTATCTACAGGCAAAAAGCCGGCACTTGAAAGAGGGTTGGCTTTCTTTATTAATAACAATTTCTCAATCAGATAAAATATATGTCCGAAGAAATATACTTAATGAAAGGCAATGAAGCTATTGCCCATGCAGCTATAAGAATTGGCGTGGACGGTTATTTCGGCTATCCGATAACGCCACAATCCGAAATTATGGAAACCCTGATGGCTGAAGCCCCTTGGAACACGACCGGAATGGTTGTATTGCAGGCCGAAAGCGAAACGGCATCCATAAATATGGTGTATGGAGGCGCAAGCTGCGGAAAAGCTGTAATGACTTCATCATCCAGTCCCGGAGTCAGCCTTATGCAGGAAGGAATGTCTTATATTGCAGCAGCAAGCCTGCCGTGCGTCATCGTCAATGTAATGCGCGGGGGACCCGGATTGGGAACCATACAGCCTTCGCAAGCCGATTATTTTCAAACAGTGAAAGGCGGAGGTCATGGAGATTATAAAGTGGTGACTTTAGCGCCGGCCTCGGTTCAGGAAATGGTGGACCACCTCGATCTGGGATTCCAATTAGCATTTAAGTACCTGACACCGGTAATGATTCTTACAGATGGCGTTATCGGTCAGATGATGGAGAAAGTAAAGCTTCCCGAATTCAGGCAAAGACGCACTGAAGCCGAAATCCGCGAACAATGCCCATGGGCGACATTAGGAAAACCGGCTGACCGTAAACCCAATATTATTACAACTTTATTCCTGGACTCCTCCACGATGGAAGCTGTAAACCACAGATTACAGGAAAAATATGAAAAAATTGAGGAATCAGAGGTACTTTATGAAGAGGTAGACTGCGAAGATGCCGATTATCTTATTGTAGCCTTCGGCTCGGCAGCCCGCATCAGCCAGAAAGCCATGCAGCTTGCCAGAGAAGAAGGAATTAAAGTAGGATTGATACGGCCAGTTACCCTATGGCCTTTTCCTTCAAAAATTTTACAGGATTATGCATCCAAAGTTAAAGGTATGCTGACTGTGGAGTTAAATGCAGGTCAGATGGTTGAAGACGTACGCCTTGCAGTGAACGGCAAAATTCCGGTGGAACATTTCGGTCGTCAGGGCGGGATAGTTCCTACGCCTAAAGAGGTAAAAGATGCACTGAAAGATAAATTGGTGAAATAATCGACAGATTATAAACTACTGAAAAAAAGAACAAATATGAATTCAAATATAATAGACCCCAACAATCTGGTATATGCAAAGCCGGAATTGATAAACGATAATCCCATGCACTATTGCCCCGGGTGTTCACACGGTGTAGTGCATAAAATTATTGCCGAAATTATCAGTGAAATGGATTTACGGGAGAAAACCATAGGAATTGCTCCTGTGGGCTGTGCCGTTTTTGCCTACGATTATCTGGATATCGACTGGCAGGAAGCAGCCCATGGACGTGCACCCGCTCTGGCAACAGCAGTAAAACGATTATGCCCTGATAAAATGGTATTTACATATCAGGGGGATGGTGATTTAGCCGCTATCGGAACGGCGGAAACCATACATGCTGCCAACCGCGGAGAGAATATAGCTATTATTTTTATCAATAATGCTATTTATGGTATGACGGGAGGGCAGATGGCTCCCACTACATTACCGAATATGAAAACCTCTACTACCCCTAATGGCCGAGATACGTATCAGAACGGTTATCCATTAAAGATAGTGGATTTATTAGCACAATTACCGGGAGTATGCCTGGCAACCCGTCAGGCAGTACATACACCTGCTGCCATAAAGAAAGCAAAACGAATGATTGCCAAAGCTTTCCAGAATTCTATGGACGAAAAAGGAACATCCATTGTCGAGATTGTATCGACCTGTAATGCAGGCTGGAAAATGACGCCCGCCGCCGCTAATGACTGGATGGTAGATAATATGTTTCCGGTTTATCCTTTGGGTGATTTGAAAAATATTTGAGACTGAAAAAAACACAAAAGATGGTAAATGAAATAATTATAGCAGGATTCGGAGGACAAGGGGTTTTGTCCATGGGTAAAATATTAGCTTATTCTGCACTTATGGAAGGTAAGGAAGTTTCCTGGTTCCCTTCATACGGGCCTGAACAACGCGGAGGCACATCGAATGTTACCGTAATATTAAGCGACGAAATGATCAGCTCTCCTATTGTCAGCGAATTCGATATAGCCATTATATTGAATCAACCTTCATTAGATAAGTTTGAACCGACGGTTAAACCGGGCGGTATTTTGCTATACGACCCCGAAGCTATTCCCCACCCTCCCAAACGTACGGATATCAATATTTTCAAAGTCGAAGCCATGTCCAAAGCATCTGAGATGAATAACCTGAGAGCTTTTAATATGATAGTCCTCGGCGGATTACTGAAAGCTGCTCCTATCGTTTCCCTCGAGCATGTGATGATGGGATTAAAGAAAACGTTACCTGTACGGCACCATGCAACTCTACCGATGAATGAGGAAGCTATACTGAAAGGAATGGAAATTGTGGAAAAAGTCAGTTTATAATTTCCTCTATATTAATATAACGGATTCCGGATTAATTATTATCCGGAATTTTTTTATTCTCATATATTGACTAATCAATATATCTTTTATCTTTGTAAAAAATAATGAAATGGATAATTTTTATTCTCTCGGGCTTTTATTAAGCCGTGCTTCGGTAGCATTAGCTAAATCAATGAATGCAGGACTTGAGATTAACGGGATCGAGATCGGAAGAGC
>DQAM01000321.1 GCA_003523545.1 Dysgonomonas sp. | reverse complement strand
ATAGAATGTTGTTATTTTTACTTTATTGTTTTCCTTGTTTTTATATTATTTGATATTTTGTGTTAAAGGAGCTGAATTTCTACCTTCCCAATATATATCAAATATGATGGTTCCTTTTATCTTCGCAGCGAATTTATATCCTGTCTTTTATTATTAAGACCTATCTCACATTCTTCCAGATTTTTACGGAAACGGGATATATTGTTCCTCTTACTCCACAATTCCTTTTTATCTATAAACCACATGTAGTAGAAATCCGATACATGCAGGAACGACTTGTAGCGTGTATCCCACGAACGGCTTTCGTAAACGTTTTTAAGGTCATTTATCATGTATAGGATTTCGTTTTCTTCGTATACGGCATTTACTCCCGGATTGAACCTTTGTATTTTGTTGTACACCGAATCCATGGTATATATATAGGCGTTTTGCTCGTTCTGATAATCTTTTATCATATTCATCTTCGAGATTGCAAAATCCTTTTGCGATAACAGCCTGAAATCGGGATTGTACGAGAAAATAAGCCAGCTGCAAACGGCAGCAATAGAAATAAACAGAAGGAAAACGTAGATAAATCCGAAGATTTTCTCTTTTTGGTTCATTGTATCGTTCATCATTGGTATTAAGTGTTATCTATAAGTTAAACCCCCTATTGCCATTCTTCTTGTAATCTGCCTGTTCTCGGAAATACATCTTGCCAGGTCCATGCGTATCAGTTCTTCGTCCCTTTTTGCAATGCGGATAGAATCTTTTGTTTCCAGGAATACGCCCATCTGTGATGCCAGCTTGGAGTAGAACCTGACATCTTTGTTCTCCATGACGGAAGTCTCACGCGTCACTCTCAGCTTCATGTTGCTGAGGTAGTTGTGCATCAGGAGGTTGTTTATCTGGTGGTCGACGTTCAGCAGTCGCATATAGTGGTATATGCTGTCTACCGATTCGGTCAACCGCACCTGTTGGATCTGGATTTTGTCATATTCTTTCGATTTGGCCAAAATCTTGGAAACTTCGACCGAAGCTGTTTTCATAAATCCAAAAAAGACCGATATACCCAGAAAAATAGTCGCTACCAGAAAAAGAGAAAAGCGCAGCATCCCTCTCCGCACATCTTCATTGTTTTTCGATTTCATATTCTCTATTATGTTACTTTGCTTCTACAGAACTACTACAGATATCGTTGAGTAGTATCCGGATTCTCTATTCACCCTCTTATTTTTTGACATTATAAAGTTTTATTTCACAGTTACTTGTATGTAAAAGTCAAATAAATGAAAAAAATCATGTTCGAAATTGAGGCGCAATGTACGCATTTTTTTTTATTTTTGCATAAAATGAATAGCTCGAAAACCAACAACTCAAAATATATTTTTTGTGAAATTTTACAAATTACCTTTGTATTTTACGAAAATATTCGAATCGGATATTAATAATTTAGAGACATGCAGCGAGAAGGAGTCTATCGATCAGAATCTGGAGCTGATTTTGACTACATGTCCCGGAGAACATAAATACGATCCGGATTTCGGATGCAGAATATGGGATCTTGACTTTGAAAAAGTAGTTTCCAGATCGCGCTGGAAAGAACAGTTTCTCCAGTTTATCGACGAAGCCGTTTCTAAATATGAGCCGAGGATCGATAATGTGAGTCCGAATATAGATTTTTTCGATACAAAGGAAGTCTTCGAATTATCAGGTGCTACATCGATAAGAAAGAGAGTAGACATCAAAATAGATGCCCGTATAATAAGTACGGGTGCTTTATGTTGTTTTTATTATTCATTGTATTTGGGGCCGCTATCATCCGATTAAAGATCAGACATGGAGAATAAAGAGAATATAAAACACCGTATGTATAAGAATGCGGCCAGGCTGTGGGATGTAAAGAGCATTGAAAATCTGGACCCGCTTATAAAGCTTCTGATCGAAGCGCTGGCAAGCGAGGTATACAAATTGTCGACGGATATCAACGGCATCGAAATAAGGCTTCTCGAGAGAATTGCCCAGATGCTTACGCCCGATATGATGACTATTCCCCAGCCCGCACACATGATTATGACGGTGCAGCCTATCGAAGAAAAACTGGTAATCGGGAAGATGGATGCTTTTACGTTTGACGATCCGTACAAAAAAAGAACTTCATCGAGTCTTAGTTTCCGCCCTGTCGGAAAGTTTTCCCTGACCAGGGGCTACGTGCGGGGACTGATATGCGGGGGAAGCTTTTATACAATAGATACCAATCATAATAAAGAAATATTTGCCCGGGCTGCCAGCCGTTCCGAACTGCTGAATAATACTATCTGGATAGGGCTGGATGTAGATAAAGAAATAAAAAGCCTGAAAGATTTCTCCCTGTTTTTTGATTTTCCTAATATTCCCGAACAGAAGTCCGAATACCTGCCTTTGCTTTCATTCTCGCAATGGAGTTACCTCAACGAGCCTGTAGAGACATCTACCGGAGTAAGCCAGGCACAAGACAATGCAGAGGACGAGCATGATACAATATTCACCCAGTACGATTTATTGAATATGCTCGATAATAAAATACTCAACAATTACAATCCGCATTACATCACGATAAAGGATGATCTGCCTAACTCTCCAGCAGATTATGTAAAAATACCATCCGAGCTGGAAGAGTTGTATTCGCCGAATATACAGGACGCGATCGAAACCCCGCTTTTGTGGCTGAAGGTTAAGTTCCCTCCGCACTTTAAGGACAGCGTATTGAACGATATTATGGTTGCGATAAACTCTTTCCCGGTAGCCAATAAAGAACTGCGGTCTATTTTCTCGAAATCGAAGAAACTGACCAATGTGATACCTCTGTCTACCGTCGAGAAAGAATATTTCTTATCGGTAAAGAGCGTGAAAGATGAATTCGGGAACAATTACGACTTCTTGCCGTATAAAAATGAAGATAAAGTTTCGTTCGGTACTTATACGATTAAGAGAGGCGGAGTAGAGCGTTTCGATGAAAGAGATGCCAAAGAGTATATATCCAATCTGATAGATTTATTGCGGGAAGAAACCGTTGCTTTCTCGATGTTGGGAAAGGATTACCTGAGGCAGGCGATAGACGAGATGAAAACTAAAATCTCGCTGATGGAACAAAAACTGAGAGCTATCAGCCGGGACAGGGAAATAAGTTCGTACCTGGTGATTGACTCCGACGACCAGAATGAAAGCATATTTATTGATTACTGGACTACCAATTGCGAATATGCCAACAATATAAAAGCCGGAACCATGTTCAAACCGGATATCAGTATATTTGTAGACAGGGATACGTGCATGTCGCATACCATAAGCACAGGGGGAAGGAGCATTCCTAAGAACAACAATAAGCTGGATATGTACAAGTATGTGCTGACAACGCGCGACCGCATATATACGCCCGAAGATATTGTGAATTTCTGTTACAGCGAGTTCGGGGATTATTTTTCGAATGTAGAAATAAAAAAAGGAATTCAGATCAGCGATAAACCTAAAGAAGGATTGATACGTACCATAGACGTCCATATTACCATGAAGGTCGAATTTGGCCGTTTTAGCCAGAGCAAGCAAGAAATAAGCAGTCGTTTGCTGAAGTTATTGAAAGAGAAATCACCGGATTCGTTCAACTACCGGATATTTATAGAAAATAAAATACAAAACATATAACACATCGATATGGGAGGAATAGCAGAAAGCTTTTTAACATCATACGTAATAATGCCTTTGTTAGCCGTTATTATGGGCGTTGTAGCCTATATACTGGCTAAAAAAAATAAGATTCTTAAGAATAAGAAACTAATATTATATATGATATTAGGCTCTCTTTTTCTTAGTCTGCCTGGCTTTTTAGGATTTATCGATTACTGGTTTATGCCTTATACCTATATAGCGCTGCAAGCGCTTTACCTGCTTTTGGGTTGGTATAATATAAAGATTATCAGGTATTTTTATCCTGATCTGGACAACGTGGAGAATAAAAAGCCCTATTATATCGAATTCCTGATGCACTTCCTCATGATGTTTATCGGGGCTGCGTTCTTTTCCCTTATATTTAACTTATGCAACGAACTGCAATACGGGCTTTGGGCTTGTACCTGCTTGCTTACGTTTATCTTTCCGACGCTTTTCAGGGAAACATACCGGAGCTATATGAATATTCCTTTAGAGATATACAAAGTCTGGAAGTATAACGAGAAAAACGATTTGTCGACTTTCGACGAGATGGATTACAACAAACTGCATGTAATGGAACTGGAGGTATTCAAGAACGTATTGGATACAACCCCGTCTAAGATTAAAGCAAAGGCTCCCGACAATATGCCTTTCGGTATCTGGTTCCAAAAGTTCCTGACCGATTATAATATAAAATTTACCTCTACACCGATAGAGGTCAGGGACAGAAGTTCGAACGAACCCTACTGCTGGATATTTTATACCAAGCCGTCGTTTTTCCTGCCGCGCCATTATATAGATTACGAGCTCAGTATTACCGAAAATAACATTCGCGAGAATCATACAATCATTGTAAAAAGAGTAAGCGAATCTACTAACGAAGAGATTAATAAAGATAATCCGGCATCAGATAAAGAACCTGTAATAATATCTTAAATATAAGAAATATGCTTTTCCCATTAAAGAAAATACTAGTCAACTGGGTTGACGGAATGAAGACCGGCAAAGAACATTTGCAGCAGACAGAAGATTACTTTATCGATACCGTCCGGGATTCGATTAACATACAGCTAACCAGCTACAACTTTGGGATGCTTCCCCCGGTTTATGGTGAAAAGACCTCCAGCGATTTCGAAATACTGGAACGTATCACCAATCATGTGGAAATAGAGCTTAGGCAATGCAATGCTATTACTGCGGGAGGATGCCGTATCAATATTAATCCATTCAACCATAACGAATACCTGAAGCTCGATTATTTGTTCGAACCTGACAAAAAAGAGCAGGATAAAGAGAGCAAAAACTTATATTGGGATGTGATTCTGGCTATACGTCCATTCGACAGGGTGCCTACCGGAATACCTGATCCGGACGAAACCCCGCTGCGGCATCCGAATGTTAATACAGGCTACGAACTCATAATCAAACCTGCCGGGCAAGTCAGTGCCGAGCAATTGGGTATGAATCATCTGATAATAGGGCGGATCACCCGGGCAGGCGATCGTATGGAAGTAGATAAATCCTACATTCCTGCGTGCACTTCGATGAGCAGCCATCCCGATCTTGTGGCTTACTATGAGCAGTTTGGCAAATATCTGAACAACATCGAGACATCCTCGCATAAGATGCTGCAAAAGATAAACGAAAGAGAAAATAATTCAGCCATAGCGCTTAATATCAAATCGGTATGTGAAGACCTGCTCCGGTATATATCCACTGTCTTTTTTGAATACCGCAACAAAGGGCGTTTTTATGCTCCTATCGATGCGATCGGTGTATTTTCTTCTCTGGCCCATACTTGTTATGTAAGCATTGATTTTATCCCGAAAAAAAAGCGGGAAGAAATGCTTCAGTATTTCTACGAATGGAGCGATATTACTCCCGGAAACTTTATAGACCTGTTGTCGGTTGTCCTCGAAATGACCTACGACCACCACAATATAAGGAAAATGATGGAAGATGTAGAACGGTTCCTGTCTGCCTTCTCTTTTCTATGGGATAAACTATGTTCACTCGAATATATCGGACAGCACAAAGAAAATATTGTGGTCGCAGAAAAAGCCCGCAAGATAGAAAATACAGGACGTAAATCGGAATGGACTATACTTGATTAAATGTTTTATCTATGTGATAAACGAGTGTCGATTCTATATGCTGTCTGTATTATAATTTTGTAATTTAACAGAGTTTTATTTTATGAATTCCAATAAACCGGTGAAGCATGTAATGGACCTGGAGTCGGTACACCGGCGCGCCAATGATCTCTTTACCGATATCCGCGCCGAAGTCCTGGCTGCAAGCCTGATTGAGCAGGGATACCTGGCCGGCCATATATTCACAACACGAGAAGGGGCTGCCCGCCGGGGATGGAATAAGGACGTAGAAGAACTGTATGTAGAGTATTCGCAATATGACCTCAAGGATTATCTGTATATCAAAACCAATAGGCCGGGTATCTATGATATTCTGCCGGAAGGAATCTTTCATGGAGTATCTCCCAGCAAAAGGCTGACCAGAG
>DQAM01000322.1 GCA_003523545.1 Dysgonomonas sp. | reverse complement strand
GCTCTTCCGATCTTGGCATATAATCTCTATAAAAATGATATACAGATTCCTATGCCGGCAGCTCTAGGAATCGAAATTTTCCATAATTATACTCTCCTCCACGACGATCTGATGGACAGATCGGTAAAACGACGGGGAAAGCCTACCGTCCATATAAAATGGGACGATAATACAGCAATACTCTCAGGAGATGCCATGCTTATAGAATCTTATAAGCAGATAGAAAAAGTATCGCCGAAACATCTTCCTTCTATATTAGGATTATTCTCGGCTACAGCTACGGAAATCTGCTGCGGACAGCAGCTTGATATGGAATTCGAAAAACGCATCGATGTTTCCATTGCAGAATATATCGAAATGATCCGCCTCAAAACAGCCGTTCTGCTTGGATGCTCACTCAAAAGCGGAGCTATTCTCGCAGATGCGCCGGAAGAAGACCTCGATCTGCTTTATGATTTTGGGATCAACATAGGCCTGGCGTTCCAGTTGATGGACGACCTGCTGGATGTATACGGGAATCCCGAAAATTTCGGAAAAAATATCGGAGGGGATATCTTATGTAATAAGAAAACCTTTCTTCAGATTACGGCTCTCCAGAATGAATCATCGAGGGAGGAATTATTAAAATGGATAAACAAAACAGAATATAATGACTCTGAAAAAATAAAAGCCGTAACAGCGATTTATGACTCTATCGATGTAAAAAAGACGACGAAAGATATCATTCATAGTTATTACGAAAAAGGAATAGCCTGTCTGGATATAGTATCCGTTGATTACGATAAAAAAAGGGAGTTGAGGAAGCTTGCCGAAGATCTTCTTTCCCGCAATTCTTAGATTACAGCCACACAGATGAATATAGTAGATACTCATTCACACATATACGACGAAAAGTTCGATGCCGATATAAACTTAGTTATAGAAAGAGCCAAGTCAGCAGGCGTATCCCATATACTAATGCCCAATATAGACACAGCAAGCATTAGTAAAGTAAACGAATACGCTGTAAGATTTCCCGGTTACTGCCTTCCCATGATGGGATTGCATCCTACTGATGTAACCGATAACTGGAAAAAGGATTTATCCTCCATTAAGAAACAGTTCACACTGAATAAATACATTGCAGTAGGCGAGATCGGCCTCGACCTGTATTGGGATAAATCGATGATCCAGGAACAAAAAGCGGCACTCGAAGAACAATTACGATGGAGCATAGAATTTGGATTACCGGTCTCGCTCCATTCGAGAGAAGCGATCGGCGAAACAATCGAATCTATCAAGAATGTCGGAACAGAAAAACTGAGAGGTGTATTTCATAGTTTCGGTGGGAGTGAAGA
Organism: Dysgonomonas sp.; assembly: GCA_003523545.1. Classification (GTDB taxonomy): domain Bacteria; phylum Bacteroidota; class Bacteroidia; order Bacteroidales; family Dysgonomonadaceae; genus Dysgonomonas_A. The sequence goes on along the minus strand of DQAM01000322.1, from coordinate 1,587 downwards.
AGAATTACAGAATATTCTTGAACTGAAAAATTTCTATATCGGCATCAACGGAAGTGTCACATACAAGAATTCCACTCTTCCTTTGGTTTTGCAAAATACAGACCTCTCACAGATTATTGTCGAGACTGATGCCCCATATCTCCCGCCTGTTCCGTACAGAGGGAAACGAAACGAGCCTTCCTATACTGTACATGTAGTAAAAAAACTTTCGGAAATATACAATGTTCCCGAGGAGGAAGTGAAAAGGACAACCAGCTATAATGCTGAGAAATTATTCAATATCAAAAAATTTGCGGGTTCATAATTATTATTACAGAATATAATTACCTAAAATAATAAAAAAGAAAGAAGAAAATCGGCAATGCCTTTACAAAAGATATAGAATATTAAAAAAATAATTCAGAACTTTGTACATTGGCTATAAATATATTCCTTTGATCTTTTTAATATAAAACTGATATACAATGATCAGGATAACAAATCTGAATAAGACATATTTTGGAGGGTCTCCCTTACACGTACTAAAGGGCATTAACCTGCAAATAGATAAAGGAGAATTCATCTCCATAATGGGAGCATCCGGTTCGGGTAAATCGACTTTGCTCAATATACTGGGTATATTAGATACTTACGATACAGGTGACTATTACTTGGATAACGTATTGATCAAAAACCTCAGCGAAACACGAGCCGCGGAATTACGCAACAAGAAAATCGGCTTTGTATTCCAGTCTTTTAACCTGATTTCCTTCAAAAATGCATTGGAAAATGTGGCCCTTCCTCTTTACTATCAGGGAGTAAGCAGGAAGAAAAGGAATATACTGGCAATGGAATACCTGGACAAAATGGGACTCAAAAGCCATGCCGACCACCTTCCCAACGAAATGTCGGGGGGACAAAAACAACGTGTAGCAATTGCCCGTGCACTGATTGCACAACCGCAGGTCATACTGGCCGATGAACCTACGGGAGCACTCGACAGCAAAACGTCCGAAGATGTAATGCATATCTTACGCGAAGTGAATACTGTAGACGGCATCACGATGATAATTGTAACCCACGAACTGGGGGTGGCACAGGCAACAGACCGCATCATCCATATTAAAGACGGTATCATAAGCCAGAACGTAGACCGCAAATCGGAACGGGAAGCAGAAAGAGTGAAAGAAAATGAAAACCTAAAGAATCTGGAAAGCTTTGCGGATGAATCTTTTCTTGAAAATCTCGATTTTGCAGTAGCTGTCAAAGACAAGAACACAGAAAAAAAAGAACCTAAGAAGGAAACGACTACTGCTGAGGCCAAACCAGTATCTAAAGATATTCCCATAAAGATAAATACAGAAAAGCCTAAACCTGCAGCGACAGAAATACTTATCACTAAAGAAATTGTCACAGAAAAGAAAAAAGAAGAAAAAATTATTCAGCCTGTAATAGAAGAGGAAAAAGAAATTACAGAAATAATCACTACCGAAGAAAAGCCTGAACCCCCAAAGGATAATTTAAACAATACAATCACAGAGCAACCTGAACCAGCCATAGAAAATAAAAAGAAAAAAGAGAAAGAAGAGAAAAAAGAGAAAGAGAGAA
>DQAM01000323.1 GCA_003523545.1 Dysgonomonas sp. | reverse complement strand
TTTATATGAAAAAACAAAAGAAATAAAGAAGATAGATATAATAGCCATTTTCGGATTATTCTATGTCTTTATCGCATCCAATCTTTTTCCCTGGGAGATATTTCCTTTCAACAAAATGAAATTCATACAATTCCCGATGCGGTTTTTTGTATTTGCCAGTTATTTCTTTGCCATTGCAGGCTCATTTTATTTATACAAGACAATACATAGCAGATTCAGAAAATACCTGTGCCTCTCCATAATACTGATAACAATAGGCTTATCCATGGTTATGAACGGGAGGGAATTTCAGGAGGCAAAGATTCTCGAACAAAGTGGATTATATGATCCTGTACCTTCAGAAAAAAATTACTATCACTTAGCCAATCAGGATTACACTCCGGCGCGGTTCCCCTCACTCGAATATATCAAGGAAAGAGCAGGGATAATTATCACCGGACATGAGAATACCCAAGTATCAGACTTCAAGAGGGAATATAATACTACGACATTCGATATTGATATCCAAGCTAACGAAGATATTGTAGAAATTCCCAGATATTATTATAAGGGCTACACGGCAACTTTAAATGGAAAAGATATTCCTCTTAAACAAAGTGACGAAGGACTGATAGAATTGAATATAAAAGAATCGGGAAAAGTAACGGTTATATATTCAGGAACTTTTCTCCAAAAATACAGCATATATATAACTATTATTGCCTGTTTATTGTTGATTACTTACATAATCATTTTCAATAAGAAATTAAATAAGAATGCTTGACGGCTTTGTTGAATACGGATATATCGGTTTATTTATTGCTTCTTTTCTGGCAGCGACTATCCTCCCCTTTGGCTCGGAATTTGTATTTGTTACCCTGATAGCGATGGGACTCGACCCCTGGACATGTACCATTGTAGCATCTGTGGGCAACTGGCTGGGAGGTATGACCAACTATTTTTTAGGCAGGCTTGGAAAAGTAGAATGGATTGAAAAATATCTGAAAATTAAAAGAGAGAAAATAGATAAGATACAGAACTTTTTGAAAGGGAAGGGTGCATCCATGGCTTTCTTTAGTTTTCTACCGGTCGTAGGAGATATTATAGCCGTTGCTTTGGGATTTATGCGGGCCAATGTATTGGTTGTCAACATAAGTATGCTTTTGGGCAAATTTGCACGGTATGCAGCCATCATGTATGGTGTAAGCTGGATCATTTAAAAAAACCGAACCAGAATGAGAAAATATATTCTCCCATTTCTGATCCTCTTATTCTTATCTTTTCCTATTATTCCACAGGAAAAGGGAATAAAAATAGAATGGGTAAATACACTGGATGGAGATTTTTCTTTTTCCCAACAATGGGACTATACAGATTATGTATATAAAAACGATTACGGACAATTAATTTGCGATGCAATATGTCATCCTGATACAGAAAATATGATGGATGAAAGAGGTAAAATATTCGAAGATTCTCTTCACAGATACTATCAACTGGTGGATACTACACACCTATACTCTTCTATCGAATGCGAAGCTTCCGTATATGGATGGGCAGGGACAAATCATCTGGTTTTAAATAAAACAGATGATAAAACATTTGAAGCAAACACCTTATGCAGAGGCGGAACTTGCTCCAGCTTATATCTTATCCTCAAAAATGACACTTGTATTCCTTCGGTTAAATTTTTTAGTCCTGCGGGTACAGAAGGAACCGAATATTTTAGGTGTAAAAAGGGGTATATAAAAATAGATAAGACCTTATTAGATAAAGATATATTAAAAGCTGAATTCGATTTTTCGTTCGATGATCCTTATAACAAAGACAAAAATATATATTGGAGAGGTAAAATACTTTCTCAAATTAATTGAAAAATAGACTATGTCAACAATCTTATTCGATGAAATAGCATTCGGGCCGATCCACAGCCGCAGGCTCGGAATTTCCCTGGGAATGAACTTACTGCCTTACAACGGGAAAGTATGTTCTTTCGACTGCATCTATTGCGAATGCGGATACAATAAAGATTTCCGCACCAAGACTCCCCTACCCTCACGGGAAAACGTCAAAGCGGCTCTGGAGCACAAATTGCAGCAACTCGAAAAAGAAAATATCATACCCGATGTTATTACATTTGCAGGAAACGGGGAACCCACCCTGCATCCGAAATTTGCAGAAATAATAGAAGATACAATCCAACTACGGAATAAGTTTGTCCCAAATGCAAAAATAAGCGTATTATCTAACGGAATGCACATAAATAAGGAAAGTGTATTTCAAGCTCTAAAAAAGGTCGATAATAACATCCTGAAACTGGATTCGGCTATATTGGAAACCGTAAAGCTTATCGATTGCCCTGCTTCCCCAAGTTATAGTATCGAAAATCAAATCAGACTTTTTAATAAATTCGAAGGTAATTTCATTATGCAGACCATGTTTTTAAGAGGAACACATAATGGAAAAATAGTTGATAACACTACTGAAGAAGAAGTAACGGCATGGCTGGAAGCGGTAAAAGCTACAAATCCGAAAGAAGTGATGATATATACCATCGACCGCGAAACTCCCGAAAAGAATCTTGAAAAAGTACCTTTGGAAAAATTAAAGGATATTGCAGCAAGAGTTGAGGAATTAGGCATAAAAACAATCGTATCGGGATAAGGAAAAGCTATAGGATTAATGGGGAAAAGATTTAATCCTATAGCTGAGAAAAAGGGGAAATATTAAAAAAAATTATTGTTGTTCAGGTAATATTAATCTTCTAAATCTTTTTTATAGACATCTATTTTCAGTGATGTCTGGGTCATAAATTTATTTACATTAGCGCCTGTAATAGGTGGAGCCCAGCCCTCAGCCGGACGGCCTATTGCAAAAGCTATGCGTGGCTCTGCACCCGGATTAGTTATATTTGCATAAGGAGGTTTAGGATTAGAATCCCTTCTTCTGGCCGCTACAATTATATCATGATGCCCCGGCGGAAGATTATCGACCATTACAGAAACATCGAATGTCTGGAAAGAACCGGAATTGCCGGCGACTCTACCCACTCTTACTCCTTTCAGTTTATAATTGTTATTTCCTTTTCCTTCGCTTATAAATATTCCTATAGCAAAGGAAACCCAAGGATCGCCTGATGCATTCGTCGGATTTTTATTACCGATTTGAACCACTGTTTGAATCGAAAAAGAAGTCCGATTATAAATAGTTCCCGGAGGATCGGAAGGTTGTGTCGCAAATTCCGGAATCTCGATAAAGGTGTTTAAAGCGGGGATAGGTATAAAGTTCATTCGGGCATTCGCTCCTGTTTCTCCATACAAAGAAAGATTTTCATCATAAGGAGTACCCCCGTTACCCTGATTTGTATGACTTATAAGAAGCCCTACTGTATCTTTTAGTACCTGAGACGACTGCATATAAAATCCGCCTTTAGGTACCTCAGGTATATTGACCGTTACCCAGGAAGGGTTTCCGGATGTTCCTCCTGAGCGTAATAATTGTCCGGCTTCGCCATAACTTCCGTCGGTGGTATCTGTTCCTCCGAACTTAACTTTACCCCTCACCTGAACATCTCCGTTTACGTCCAGCGCTGCACGTGGTTTTTCGGTATTAATACCTACCTGTGCAATTACGTGATATGGAAATGTGATAAATAATAATAGAAATAATAAATAAATCTTCATAAATAGTCCCTCCTGTCATTTATTCTCAAATAGTCTGACAAAAGTAGGGAGCTGAAACCGTGCATTCAATAGCATTTATACACAGACAGGTTTACTTATATACAAACACCGGTAAGAAAAACTTAAAATATTATGAATTAACATACTTAGGGAATAAATCATCGGAAATAATCTTCATTTTTGTATAAGAAAAACAGGCTGTATATAAATATGGGAATAATTTGTATACAAAAAATCATTTTGTGTTATATTTACCAATAGAGAAATAGAAGGGAAGAATCAATGAAAAAATATAATTATATCATAATTGACGATGATGATATAGACAGGATAGCAGTCAATTTTTATCTAAAAAATTACCCTTTCCTCGAACACCGGGTATCATTTTCAAATGCTAATGATGCTTTTTCTTATCTTGAAAATAACAGCATCGACCTCATTTTTCTCGATATAGACATGCCGGGAATGAACGGGCTGGAATTTCAGGGAAAAATGAAGAGCGATTTATCTACAACCATATTTATAACCTCCCACCCCGAGTTTGCCGTTGAAGGTTTCGAACTCGAAGCATTCGACTATATCGTTAAACCGATAAAGGAAGAACGCATCGACAAATGCATCAAAAGGCTGGAAGAATACCTTAAAATCAAATTAAAAGCAAAACTGTTTGAAAACAGCTTCAAAGAGGGGGCTGTCATGGTCAAACAGGGCCGTGATATTACAGGCATCAGGCTGAACGAAATCGTTTATATAGAAGCGCTAAAAGATTACAGCAGGCTGATAACTTTCGATGGGAAAACTGTAACCATACACGGCAACCTGGCAACTACCCTTCGGAATGAAAATTTCTCCGGATTCATAAGGGTGCATCGTAGTTTTGCTGTCCAAAAAAATTATATCAATCTTATCCGAACAAGCGAAATCGTCCTCAATAATGAAGCCGTTATCCCATTGGGATTACATTACAGGGAAAATTTAATAAATGCTTTATCATGAAAAAAATAGCATTTATTATTTTAATGATATCAGTCTGCACAATGGCTCTGAATGCAGTAGATTCTTATCCGAATCTATTGCTCGGTAAATTACCGGATCATATCGATGATAAGCAGAAAATAAATGAATTACTCGAACTTTCGGAATTATATACAGACAGCTCTGATCTCAAGTTGAGATATCAGCTGAGAGCATTACAGATTGCAGAAAAAAACAACTGGCGATCCGAAATCGGCTTATGTTATTACCATCTGGGGTGGTATTATCTTTAT
>DQAM01000324.1 GCA_003523545.1 Dysgonomonas sp. | reverse complement strand
TGTACGCCAGTACACGCGAGAAGACATCGAACAGATAGGGCTCATATACTCCCTTGTAAAAGAAAAAGGCATGACGCTCGAGGGTGCCAGGCAGACTTTAAAGATAAAGAAAGACGAAGAAATCCGCAGGCTGGAAGTTATTCGCAAGCTCGAAAATATAAAGAAAGAACTTAACGACCTGAAAGAAGGACTCGAAACCATAGAATAAATCTTCTTTCCTATACTGAAATTTTAAAGGATACAAATTCTGTTTAACTGTTGCCATATCATAAGCTTTTCTTAACTTTGTGCCCTGTTTTTAAGAAAACTAAAAATAAAAAATGGAAATCTCATCCGCCGGCCCTTACATGTTGTTCACACGCGACAAATGGGCAGAGCTCCGCGATTCGGAACCGATGACTCTGACGGAAAACGAGTTGCACCAGTTGAAGGGTATCAATGAAGAGTTGTCGATGGACGAAATCCGCGATATATATCTTCCTCTTTCACGACTTTTGAATTACTATGTAAATGCCAATGTGACACGGCAATCGGTGATCATGAAATTTCTAAAACAAAAGGTAGAAAAAATTCCTTTCATCATAGGTATAGCAGGGAGCGTTTCGGTAGGAAAGAGTACCAGTTCGCGTGTATTGCAGGCTCTGCTCAGCCGTTGGGAGAAAGATACCAAAGTGGCTTTGATAACCACAGACGGATTTCTTTATCCGAATGCCAAACTGGAAGAAAAGGGATTGATGCTGAAAAAAGGCTTCCCGCAATCTTACGACATACACCGGTTATTAAAATTCGTAAGCGACATCAAATCCGGGAAAAAAGAAGTATCGGCACCTAAATATTCACACCAGACTTACGATATCGTTCCGGATGAATATGAAACCATATCGCAACCCGACATCCTTATATTAGAAGGGTTAAATGTTCTCCAAAGCGGAATGGACTATCCTCACGACAAGCCCAGGGTTTTCGTTTCCGATTTTCTTAATTTTTCCATTTATGTGGATGCTGAAGAAGAACAACTCGAAGATTGGTACGTGAGCAGATTTATGAATTACCGCGAATTGGCTAAAAAAGATCCGGGTTCTTATTTCTACAACTTCAGCACATTATCCGACTCCGAAGCACAAAAGGTAGCGAAAAGCGTCTGGAGGGAAATAAACCGTAAGAACCTCAAAAGAAACATCCTTCCTACCCGCGAGAGAGCAAACCTGATCTTGCACAAAGGGGAAAACCACAAAATAGATTATGTACGTTTAAAGAAATAAAATCATTAATCCTCTCAATTTTTAACTGCTATGTTGACAATAATGGCTATACTGTTCGTGATAGGATACATATGTATCGCACTCGAACATGTAATTCATGTGAACAAATCGGCTACAGCCCTACTGCTCGCCACTGTCCTATGGGTATGCGTGGCGTTTGCATATCCTTCGGCCCTGTTTGTTTATCCTGATTTCTTATCTTACCTGGAACTTAATCCCGGCAGTAGTTTTATCGGCTGGCTGACAAGCCACCCGCTTCTCGAACATTTAGGCGAAACAGCCGAAATTATTTTCTTCCTTTTAGGAGCTATGACTATTGTGGAGTTGATAGATACACACAAAGGTTTTGCTTTGATTACCGACCGCATCACTACCACTAAAAAGTCTTCGTTACTATGGATCATCAGCATCCTCAGTTTTTTTATGTCTGCCGTTCTAGACAACATGACGACTACCATCGTAATGGTCACATTATCGCGTAAACTTATATGGGATCGTAACGACCGGTTGTTATTCATAGGGATGATAATACTGGCCGCAAATGCCGGCGGGGCATGGTCTCCAATCGGAGATGTCACTACGATAATGCTTTGGGTAGCTAATAAAGTCAGCGCATTGAACATTATGAAAATGACTTTCCTTGCATCGCTGATATCCATATTGGTTCCTCTTCTAATACTTTCTTTCAAAATGAAAGGCAATATGAGCAGACCGGAATCATTATCCGATAATAAAAATTCTATACCTAAATGGCAAAGCAAACTCGTATTGATTGCAGGTGTAGGTACTTTATTATTTGTACCTGTATTCAAGACATTCACCCATCTTCCTCCTTATCTGGGAATGCTTGGTGGATTGGGATTTCTGTGGATATTGACAGACATATTACATAAGAAAGACCGCGAATCGCGTCCACAGAATCTGGTAACTGCTATCCTTCAGAAAGTAGACACACCGAGTGTATTATTCTTCCTGGGTATTTTGATGGCTGTAGCTGCTTTGCAAACTTACGGACATCTGAATCTGTTATCTCAATCACTCGACAATATTCCTCTTCAGGAACCTGAAAAGTATTATCTGATAACTATGACTATCGGAGTCCTATCGGCAATTGTAGATAATGTGCCTCTTGTTGCAGGAGCAATGGGAATGTACAATTTTCCGATGGATCATTATTTCTGGGAATTTTTGGCATATACAGCAGGAACAGGGGGAAGTATATTGATCATCGGTTCAGCTGCCGGAGTAGCTGCAATGGGTATGGAGAAGATTGACTTTATATGGTATGTAAAGAAAATATCGTGGCTTGCCCTGATAGGATTTTTCTCCGGGTCGGTCGTTTTTATTATTCAAAAAGCCATATTCGGAATTTGATATATTTTTTACCATAAAAGACAAAAAGGCTGTCCCGAAAGTAAATCCACATTATTAAAGTGTTATATTGCTTTGTCATCCTGAGTAAAACGAAGGATCTCAGATTAAAAAAAACAGATGTTTCACTC
>DQAM01000325.1:1955-3795 GCA_003523545.1 Dysgonomonas sp. | reverse complement strand
TCTAAGACTGACGAATCGACTTTATTGTCAGCCGAGATATAATGGTCTGTCACTCCATTGTATATAAGAGTGACATTTTTTTCTATACCTTCTTCTTTCATGCACTCTACGTCATACTGACTTACTGCAATAATCTTAGCAGCTCTGTTTTTTAATTTCTTTTCAACGATTAAAAATTTACGGTAGGCTTTTCGAACAGAATCGAATCCGTGAAGTGTCAAAACAACTTTCTGGGGATTGAATATTAACCTGCCTAAAACGCCCATCTTAGAAGAATGCAGATGAATTATATCCGGCCTATATTTAATTCTGAAATATAACAGCTTACATGCCAGAAAAATATCTTTCAATGAAATCTGTTTACGGTGCTCATCCAGCTTAATAAGATGGACCTTTCCTTTGAGATGCTGCCAGGCTTCTCCATTGCCGCCAGACAATATGTAAATTTCATGCTGCCGGCACATCTCTTCTGCTATGTTTGCAACGACAGTCTGAGCCCCTCCATATTCCGAAACAGTTATTACTTCAAATATTCTCACTTAAACAATTGTTGTTTCTAATACAAATTTACGTAAAATATAGCAATTACCGGAAAATTAGTGGATTTTTAAGATTAATGTTATAAAAAAACCGGTCATTTATAAACCGGCTTTTTTATATCGATATATCTGAATATCCTACTTTACCATTTATAACTTAATCCGAAGCTGAGCATTTGATTTATCTGAAGATATCCGCGCTCGCCTTTCATGCTGGGTGACTCATCATCATACCGGAGATATAGAAAAAAAGTAGTTGATAAGTACCGATTCAGCTCCATTACAAACCTGTTTTCAAATTCCATAACCGCCCTGCTGTAATCTGTAAAATATTTGAAACGTGAGTTCCATGTCAAATATCTGTTGATATTAAATTTCAAGTCGGTATTGATAGTAGAACCTATAGTTAATTTGGAATGTTCTCCCTCCTCTACTCCCTGTTTTTTAGAATCATTTATATCCAAATCGTTTACATACACATAGTTCAATGCCAATGGTGAAATAGTTTGGTTTAGTTCTAATTTCTTTGCTTTATCCGATGCAAACTGTTTATTTAATTTATAACTCATACCTAAACCTAAATTCATAACCAATGGAGAAAATAAAGCCGTATTTTTAACATCACTATTTACCGGCTTACTACTAAAAAGGGGCGTTAATGTCTCTAAGGTAGCTGAATACGACCATTTATTAAATGCCTGTATTCCAAAAGCATTAACCATTCTAAACATGTCTTCGGAAATATTTGTCCCATTCTTTTCTACATGTAGTACCTTCTGTAAACTAAGTTTCCATTCCAATAAATTATCAAAAGAAATCTTATCTTTTTTATAATTCAGAGTAAATTTTTGATAACTTCTGACTGCATAATTGCTATTACCACCCGAATGCCAGTTATCGGATATGAAGTTCTGTGAAGCCTGAAGAGAATGCTCTCCACGCTTTATCCAATAAATATATTCAGGAGCAGACTTGGGTAATGTTACCGGCGCAACCTGAACAGGTTCTTCGGGAGTTATCAGTTCATTCAGTATATTCCTTTTTGTCGCACCTTCTTCATCTATCTGTGGAGCCTGCTTTAGTTTGGAAACACTGTATTTTATATTCCTTACGTTATTCATATTCATATAGTAGTCCCTTCGTAAATTTTCAATTTTTCGCATCTGGTCAAGCCGGGGGGAAAAAGTTTCTTCACGAGGGATTAGCCTGAACGGATCTTTGTCCTGTAATAATGTGTCTTTAGGGATAAAATCCAAATTGGAAGGCAGTACCTTTCCATCAAATACGATAGGCAGATAAGC
>DQAM01000325.1:0-1820 GCA_003523545.1 Dysgonomonas sp. | reverse complement strand
GGCAGATAAGCTGGATTATAAATAACAGTATCTCTGAACTTTACATTATAAGGAAAAGGTTCCCAGTCAGATGGAGGCATTACAATCAGGCCGTTAGCACCCCTTGTGTAGTAAATAACAGAATCATTTGCATTGGTAATATCCCTGCTTTCAGAAAGCAATGGAATTTTACTGATATCCAATTTTTCATTTTCTATATAGTTTACAGCTCTGATTGAAGCCGAAAATACTAAACTTAAGAAAACGAATGTAATATAGGTGATAACCCTTTTCTCCGATAATACTCTTTCTCCCTTATACGACATTACTAATTAACAGGTTATATTAGACAAATTTATTTGCAAATATAACAATTTAGTTATTATTAACCGGTATAAATGCCGAATTTAGCAGTTACAATATGTCTTGCTTACTAATTAATAGAAGCGAACTTTACACATACAGGTTTTGACAGGTTTATATCATTCCCTGTATCTTCCAATAAACCGGTCTCTGTATTTCTTTTTAATACCTGTATCTGGTTGCTGTCCCTATTCGCTACTAATAATAGATTGCCATTAGGAGTTATAGCAAAATTACGCGGATGTTCTCCGGTTTTGTGGTATCCTACTTTTGTGAGCCTGCCATTACCTTGATCGACCGAAAATATGGCTATACCATCTGCCTGCAAACGATTGGATGCATATACATATTTTCCATCAGGACTGACATGAATATCGGCACTTCCCTGCGCATTCAAGCTATCTGCTTCAATAACTTGTATCTCTTCCAGATTTCCTTCATCGTAATTATATACAACCACCTCCCCCGACAATTCGGTTATCAGATAAGCGTATTTATTATTGGGATGGAAAACAATATGCCTCGGGCCCGAACCTGCTTTGAGGTCGTAAGCTTCCGGGGTTCCATGTTTCAAATATATCGTATCTTGTGAGTCCTTAATTACTTCAAACTTATGGATTTTATCAAGTCCTAAATCTGTAGCAAACAAATATTTTTCATCGGGAGAATATTTAACGCAATGGATGTGCGGCTGTTCCTGCCTTTCCGGGTCAAATCCTGTACCATCAAACCCGATCACCTGTGTTACTGGATTCAATCCGCCGTCATTACTTACCTTGAATACAGATAGATTCCCTCCGCTGTAATTAGCTGTAATGACATGCCTGCCTTCTTTATCTACATTTATGTAACAAGGCGCTGCACCTTTTGTCAATTGTTTATTAATATATTTAAGAGTTCCTGTCTTTTTATCAAATGAAAAAGCATTGGCAGCGGATGTTTCTATACCATCATCTTCGGTTACGGCATATACATAATTTTCGGACTCATCCAAGGCAAGATAAGAAGGATTAGCAACAGGTGTTTCACTTATGTATTCGGATTTTCCCGTTACTGTATCGATTTTATATACATATAATCCGTTGCTGTCGTCCGAAGTATATGTTCCCAGAATCATATACATGGCTTTATCGTCTGAAATCTTATTCTGCATAGTCTTGTTTTTGTTGGCACAACCTAAAACGGCTATTGCCAATATTGTGATAATTGTAAAATGTTTAAGCATCTTAAATATTATTAATGAATTCTGTTATAATTTTAATTCTTTGCAAAGATAATTAAATAAAACCTCTATATATGTTATACTCACTATGAAAAATTCGCAAACAATATTTTTTATTATTAGAAAATAAGCATATCTTTGCATTCCGAAAAAGAAAATATAACAAGATAATAATATAAAGAAATGAAAAAAGGAATACATCCGGAGAACTACCGTCCTGTAGTCTTCAAAGATATGTCAAAAGATCGGAGACGGT
>DQAM01000530.1 GCA_003523545.1 Dysgonomonas sp. | reverse complement strand
CTTGAAATCGATATAATATTTATCGTACTCTTTTCCATTCAGGGTTACACTCTGGATGTATTTGTTCTCAGCACTATTATTTTTAGCAATGATTTTAAATATTTTTCCGTCTTTCACACGAACAGAAGCTTCGTTAACTATCGGGCTTCCGAATATGTATTTTCCTCCGGCAGGTTCTACCTGATACAAACCTAACGAAGATAATATATACCATGCCGACATCTGCCCTACATCTTCATTACCGGACAATCCGGCAGGCTGGTCGTTGTACATCACATCGAGTACTTCGCGTACTTTATCCGCCGTTTTCCAGGGTTGTCCGATGTATGGATATATATATAATACATGGTGGCTAGGCTCGTTACCATGAGCATACTGACCGATAAGACCACTGATATCAGGAGATGCATTTTCACCTAAATCCCCTTGTACAATAAATAAAGAATCTAATTTTTCCGTAAATTTCTCCGTACTTCCAAACAAGTCTATCAAACCTTGTATATCATGGGGTACCAGCCATGTATATTGCCATGCATTACCTTCTGTATAATCCGTCACACGGTGACTTGCAACAAACGGGCTAAATGGTTCGTTGAATTTACCATCAGAAGACAGACCGCGTACAAAACCTGTCTCTTTGTCAAAGTAAGGTTTGTATGCTTTACTACGGTTCAAGAAATACTCATAATCTTCTGTTTTACCCATTTGTTGAGCTACCTGAGCAATAGTCCAGTCGGCAAGAGCGTACTCCATACCTTTAGACAATCCTTCGGGCTCTTTGTCATAAGGAATATATCCATATTCTCTCAGATACTTGAGTCCTCTTTCATCGAGCATGGCCGAAGTCTTCATAGCTTCGTAAGCCAGTTCTTTATCAAAACCATCATATCCCTTCAATATAGCATCAGCAACTACAGGAATACCCGGATTACCTACCATACAATCCGTTTCATTTCCCATAAAATGCCATACAGGCAATTTGCCCTGCTGTTGGTAAATATGCAGCATCGTATTTATTATATCGTTCATCTTTTCAGGATGAATGATACTCATCAACGGATGTGCTGCACGATATGTATCCCAAAGAGAAAAAGTCGTATAATTTTTAAAACCGGCTTTATGATAAATCTTATCATCCGAACCACGGTAATCGTTATTCACATCGAAATACTCGGAAGGAGCAATCATAGTATGATAAAGGGCTGTATAGAATGTACGTTTTACCCTGTCATCATTTGTTTCGATTTGGATTTTATTCAATTCCTCATTCCATGCTTTATCCGCATCTGCTATTACTTGCTCGAAATTCCATCCGGGAAGTTCCGACTCCATATTCAACTTCGCATTTTCTATACTTACAGGAGAAAGTGCTACTTTAATGTATATTTCTTCCTTGTCTTTTGTATCGAAAAGCGCCTGTCCAAATACTCCTACTGCCTGCAATTCCGTTCCTTCTTTCACTTCATTGCCGTCAGACAATATAAATTGCTTCATCGGTTTTGAAAAAGAAGCAGTAAAGAAGAGTTTCTGATTGGGAGCCCAGCCTTTAGAGAAACGGTATCCTGATACTGTACTGTCGTTCTCATATTTGAGATAAGTATCGGTAGGAGTATCCCAGTTAAGAGCAGTCTTAAGGTCGATTATGACTTTCGACTCATTCGATTCGGGGAATGTATATTTATGGAAACCTACCCGTTTTGTTGTCGTAAGTTCCACATCTATACCATACCTGTCGAGATGAACGGCATAATAACCCGCCTTGGCTTTTTCTGTGTCGCGGTTGAATACAGAATATTGTCCCGACTCAGGATCAGAAGCTTCTCCTTTTCCAAGTTTTACATTTCCGACAACAGGCATAAAACCTATATCAAGCAGATCACCTATACCCGTACCGTTTAAGTGTGTATGAGTAAACGCCCAAATGGTAGAATCTGTAATATGATAACCTGATACCCAATCCCATCCCGAAGATATATTGGTAGGGCCTAATTGTACAAAACCGAAAGGAACGTTAGCGCCCATGAATACATGTCCATGATCGCCTGTGCCGATATAAGGATCTACATATTGAGTCAGATTCCTGAGCTCGGTGTTCTGCTCTTTTTCTTTCTCACAAGAGACCAGCAATGCACAACCGGCTAAAGCTGTAAATAATAAATTTCTTTTTTTCATATATGATTATATTCTCTTAATTTATGCTATTCAGAAGATCGAGTTTACCCTCGTTTACCAATTTTAGGATTAATTCTCCGAATAATGTATTCTGCCATGCAAACCAGGCACGTGTAAACTTATTGGCATCGTCTTTGTAGAATGATTCGTGCATAAAGCCCGTTCCGGCATCGGTATCCATCAGCATTTTTACACAGGCTTTCACTTCCTGGTCATCCTGACTGGTGAAGGCTTTCATCATAATACTCATAGGCCAGATCATATTCAGGCTCACATGCGAAACGTGCGGGCCTCCGATACCTTCACCGGCTGTACCTTTGAAGAAATATGGATTGTCTTCGCTCCAAACAAATTTACGAGTATTCTGATAGATAGCATCATTCACATCTACATCACCCAGATAAGGCATTGCCAGAAGGCTGGGTACATTCGCATCATCCATAAATATACGGCTGCCGTATCCGTCTACTTCAAAAGCATAAATCTTTCCATATTTAGGATGGTCGAATGTTGCATACTTATCCAAAGCATCTTTCACTTCGTTTGCCAGTGCAGTACATTCCTGTGCTAAGACAGACTGTTTGTTTACAGCTGTTAATATTTCAGCAGCTTTTTTCAGTGAACTAACCGCGAAGAAGTTGGAAGGAATCAAAAACTGGAATACCGAAGCATCGTCGGAAGGACGGAATGTAGAACAAATCAGCCCTACCGGTTTTACCGGATTACCCCATCCATCGTTTACAACGGTATCCGATGCTTTAGGTGTTTCACGCTGGAATTTGTACGGGCCTAGACTGTCTTTGCGTTGCTGCTCTTTAAAAGTACGCAGAATAGCTTCGATTGCCTGCATCCAGTATTCATCGAATATACTTGCATCGCCTGTAGTCTTCCAGTAATGATAAGCCAGACGGATAGGATAACAAAGCGAGTCGATCTCCCATTTGCGCTCGTGAAGTTCCGGCTTCATATCTGTAAGATCCGATTGCCATTGGTGGTCGGGATTGGGATCGTAAGGATCGAGGAAAGCATTCGCATAAGGATCGATTATTATGCATTTGAACTGACGGCGGATAACTCCTGCCAGCATGTCTTTCAGTTTTCCGTCTTTATTTGCCAACTGGACATAGGGCCATACCTGAGCACCCGAATCGCGCAACCACATAGCATGTATATCTCCGGTATAGACTATAGTATCGTCTTTACCATCGCTTTTGCGGTGACGCACTGTCGTGTCTAAGGTATTAGGGAAACAGTTCTCAAACATCCAGGCAAGTTTTGGATTTTTAAGCATTTTCTTTACTCTTGCAATCTCACTTTCAACTGCTTCCGATCTGAACAATCGTTCTGCCTGAGGCGGGCGATTGGTTTTGTAAGCTTCGCCGATATTGGTATTATCCTTTACCGCTACTATTCCGGAGGACGGATAGTTAAAAGTAGTGTTTGCCGCATTTGCACAAACAATCGAGCCTAAAGCACATAAGCCTAAAAGCCCGTTTTTTAGAGGTTTTTGATTAGCCATAGATTTTTATTTAGTTATATTTAATTTGCCTTATTTACTTCATTTGAGAATGAGTATGGAAAATCGGCTTTTGCCGTTCCCCTGTTTTTATTCGGGCTGTCCGACATGCGGTAATTTATCACAGCGCCGTTCATCAACATGTCATGTGTGAGGTAATTTTTAGAATAATCTTTTCCATTCACCTGCATCGAATTTACATACCTGTTATTTTGATTGTTATTTTCTGCATTTACAATTACCTTTTTCCCATTTTCGAGATGAAGGGTCATTTTCCTGAACAGCGGAGATCCCAGAATATACTCATCTGTACCCGGGCAAACCGGATAAAATCCCATTGCCGAAAACACATACCAGGCAGAAGTCTGCCCGTTATCCTCGTCACCGCAATATCCGTCGGGCGTAGCAGAATATAATTTATCCATTACATCACGTACCCGGTATTGTGCTTTCCAAGGCTCGCCGGAATAATTATAAAGATAGATCATATGTTGTACAGGCTGGTTTCCATGAGCATAATTCCCCATGTTCATAATCTGCATTTCCCGTATTTCATGTATCACAAAACCATAATAGCTGTCATCGAATAAAGGCGGTACATTAAACACTGAATCCATCATAGTATTGAACTCATCTTTTCCTCCCATCAGGTCGATAAGTCCCTGCGGATCGTGAAATACCGACCAGGTGTAATGCCAGCTGTTTCCTTCGGTGAAGGCATCACCCCACTTCAAAGGATTAAACGGAGACTGGAAAGTCTCATCGCTGTTTCTTCCTCTCATCAGTTTATGCTCTTTATCGTACAGGTTCTTATAATTAAATGCTCTCTGCTTGTATATTTCTATTTCATTTTCGGGTTTTCCCAGCTTTTTTCCTAACTGGTAAATACACCAGTCGTTGTAAGCATACTCCAAAGTACGGGCGGCATTTTCGTTAATTTTTACATCGTAAGGCACATACCCTAGTTTATTATAGTATTCATAGCCTTTGCGTCCTGTAGAACCTACTTCGGGATGTACAGCATGAGCACCATGCACTACACCTTCCCATAACTTTTCAATATCGTAACCTCTCAGGCCTTTTAAATATGCATCCGCAATTACAGAAGCCGAATTATTTCCGACCATACAGTCGCGATGCCCGGGGCTTGCCCATTCCGGCAGAAATCCGCTTTCCTTATAGGTATTCACAAGGCCTTCCTGCATTTCGACATTCATAGACGGATACATGAGATTGAGGAAAGGGAATAGACAGCGGAATGTATCCCAGAATCCGGTGTCCGTATACATATATCCGGGTAATACTTCTCCATTATAAGGACTGTAATGCACTACTTCATTTTTTGCATTTATCTCGTAAAATTTACGGGGGAATAATACAGAACGATACATGCATGAGTAGAATGTACGCAGGTTATCAATGTTATCGTCTTCTACTTCAAGTTTTCCCAATACGTTATTCCATGTATCTTTTGCATTTTCGACAAGTTTTGTAAAAGTATCGTTTTTAAGTTCCTGCAAATTTATTTCAGCCTGCTCAAAACTTATAAAAGAAGAAGCAACCTTTGCATGTATAATTTCTCCTTTTCTGGTAGGAAACCCTATGATTGCTCCGGCATGGTCTGATTCTGCCTCATAATTATTGGGGGATATTTCGCCCGCTTTTACAGAAGCTGTATAAGTAAAAGGTTTATCAAACTGTATAACGAAATAGTTCTTAAAGTTTGCAGGGACACCACCGCTGTTTTTTGTCGTGTAGCCGATAATTTTGTTTTCGGCAGGTATGATTTTTACAAAAGAGCCTTTATCAAACGCATCAACCACTACGTAAGAGTTTTCTCTTTCAGGAAAAGTAAAGCGGAACATAGAAGCTCTTTCCGTCGGGGTAATCTCGGTTACTACATCATGGTCGGCTAGATATACCTTATAATAATATGGTTTTGCGGTTTCGGCTTTATGAGAAAACCAAGAAGCACGTTCATCTTCATTGAATACCAATTTTCCGGTAACCGGCATTATCGCAAATTGCCCGTAATCATTGATCCAGGGGCTGGGCTGATGAGTTTGTTTGAATCCTCTTATTTTGTCGGCATCATAGGTATATGCCCAACCGTCGCCCATCTTTCCGGTTTGGGGCATCCAGAAATTCATACCCCAGGGCAGGGCTATGGCCGGATACGTATTACCGGTCGATAAGGCATGTTTAGACATGGTTCCCATCAACGGGTTAACGTAATCTATAGGGGTCGATGAATAGATGGGATCAGCAATAAAAGCAATAAACAAGCAGGAAATAACAAAAAATATTTTTCTCATTATATTTATCAAATTGTTTTTTGAGGTTTAGACCGCTAATAATTTTCAGGACTTGAAGATACGAAAAATTGAAATTTGGGGAAAACTTTTTTTTAATGATGCTTTTTATGAAAAAGTCAGTCTGTAAAAATATTCAAATAAAAAACAGATTCAATGCAGAAAATTGTTTGACTATCTCATCAACCTATAAGACACAAGATATTGTATAACAAAATATTAATCTTATTATAAAAACAAAAATATTCCTTAAAAGCACATTTGAAATGATTTGATATATACAGGAATTATTTTTTGATAACAAAATAATAAATTTTACTAAAAACCATTTTTAAACCTACATTATCAGGTACAAAATGAATAAAAAAGCATTCATTCCGTCAATGCACAATTTACATATTTCGGCTTAAAATGTTTAGAAAAAAAACATATGACAGCTTATACATGCAAATCCTTTCAAAATAATAGTTAACTTTACAATGACGTTAAATACAACTAAAACGTAAAATTATGAAAAAGAAGATTTTAATGTTAGCAGGCGATTTTGTAGAAGACTACGAATTGATGGTTCCCTATCAATCACTCGAATCAATAGGATTCCATGTAGATGTAGTATGCCCCGATAAAAAAGCAGGAGATTTAATAGCTACTGCCATACACGATTTTACCGAATATCAAACTTATATTGAATTGAGAGGCCATAATTTCGTTATCACTAAAGACTTCGACAAAGTAAAACTTGAGGAATATAGCGGATTGTATATTACCGGAGGACGCGCTCCCGAATACATCCGGCTCAATCCAAAAGTATTAGAATATACCCGTTATTTCTTCGAAAAGAATTTGCCTGTAGCAGCAATCTGCCATGGAATACAGGTATTGACAGCCGCCGGTGTAGTGAAAGGTAAAACTCTGACTTGTTATGCTGCCGTAGGTCCCGAAGTTACAATGGCCGGAGGTATATACAAGAATATACCGCCATCTGAGGCAGTTACTGACGGAAATCTTACTACTTCACCTGCATGGCCCGGACATCAGGCTATATTAGCAGAATTTTATAAATTATTGGGTGTGAAAATTACAATATAAATAATAGTAGAGGTAGTTATAGGGGTTAAGAATAAAAAATATATTGAAAAATATTTTTTATTCTTAACTCCTGTGATTACTTGACTACTTAATACTTATAAAAAAATGGAATTAGAACAACTTGTTCGTAAAAACATATATAATCTGAAACCATATTCTTCTGCCAGAAACGAGTTTAAGGGAGAAGCTTCGGTATTTCTGGATGCGAACGAAAATCCTTTGTGCGGTCCTTATAACCGGTATCCTGATCCGCTTCAGCAGAAACTAAAAAAGAAAATTTCCCAGATAAAAGACATATCTGTTGATAAAATATTTCTGGGTAATGGTAGCGATGAACCTATAGATATCGTAATCCGTGTATTCTGTGAACCGGGTATCGACAATATCGTAGCAATAGACCCCACTTATGGAATGTATAAAGTCTGTGCAGACATCAATAATGTAGAATACCGTCCGGTTTTATTAAACAATAATTTTGAACTCGAGGCTGAAAAACTGTTGAATGAAACCGATGAAAATACAAAACTTGTCTACCTATGTTCCCCCAACAATCCTTCCGGAAATCTTTTAAATAAAGATGAAATACGAAAAGTTTTAACCTCATTTCAAGGGATAGTGGTACTGGATGAAGCGTATATAGATTTTGTACCCTCGGAAAGCTGGCTCCCCGATTTGGATGAATATCCTAATCTGGTTATTTTCCAGACATTGTCTAAAGCATGGGGTATGGCCGCCATAAGATTAGGTATGGCCTTTGCAAGTCCCGAAATTATCTCTTTCTTCAATAAAGTGAAATACCCCTATAATATCAATATACTTACCCAGAATTTTGTAGAAGGCGAATTAGACAAAGAGCAACAGAAAAACGAATGGGTACAAATACTATTAGAACAAAGAGAAATATTGATAACCGAAATATATAAATTACCGTTTGTCGAAAAAGTATACCCATCGGACGCCAATTTCATCTTGGTAAAAGTTTCCGATGCTAATGATATTTACAACAAGCTGGTAAATAGCGGAGTGATTGTCCGCAACCGCAATTCAATATCGCTATGTATGGGATGTTTAAGAGTAACTGTTGGAACTGAAATAGAAAATCAGAAATTATTACAGCAATTAAGCCGCTTTTAAGACAATATTAGCTACTTTATCCTATAAGCCCGTAGCATGAAAAAAAATATTTTTGTATACATTTTTATAATTATATGCTCCACTTGCTATTCTATGGATGTAATGAAAAGAGATACAACATACATCGGCATAGATACAGCATGTAAAATTGAACCTTTTTTAAAAGATTGGCTCGATTTCTATAAATTGAATATTTCGTGTTTTAAACTTCAAAACAGCTACTGCGGTTTGCTTGAAAATGACAGCACATCGATATACTTCCGTAAATATACATCGGATGATGATATTTACGATCCTCAGTTATATGATTATTCTCCGGATAAGATACGGTATCTGAATCTAATAACTACCAGCGGTGCTTACCGTGAGGAAGATGGAAAATGTTACTATTTCGGAGGAGACGATTGCCAGGAGATATATTTGATAGATAGGAATAAGAAAGAAAAGAATATGATAGTATGGAAAGGCGCAGGCGGTTTTTGTGAAGATGTTTTCTGGATTGACAACAATATTTTTGCAATCGTAGGAAAGGAATATAATAAGCCAGAAATCATATTATTCGACCTCAGCACCCATTCATACAATCATTATATTAATGAATCAAAAATAGATGATACTTCGCCATCTTACTTTTTTGAAGTTAATTTAAGAGAAAGAAGTATTTTTACAACCCGAGAGTAGGAAAAAATTTATTTAAGACATTCTAATGAAAAAAAAAGCATTATTTATAGACCGCGATGGAACCATTATAGTAGAACCGGCTGATGACTATCAAATAGACTCCCTCGAAAAACTGGAGTTTATACCGCGTGTGATCCGTAATTTATACTTTATCCGGAAGAATCTTAATTTCGAATTTGTGATAGTTTCTAATCAGGACGGATTAGGTACTCCCTCTTATCCCGAAGAAACATTTTGGCTGGCTCAGAACAAAATGCTAAAAACATTGGAAGGTGAAGGGATAACTTTTGATAATATTCTTATCGATAAACATTTTCCTGAGGATAATGCTCCCACACGTAAACCGGGAACAGGAATGCTGACAAAATATATGTCGGGAGAATACGACCTTGAAAATTCTTTTGTTATAGGAGACAGGCTGACCGATATAGAATTAGCAAAAAACTTAGGGAGTAAAGCTATTTTTTTACGGGAAGATGTAGAAATTCCAGAGGAATTAGAGGCATTCTGCGCTTTACAAACATCTGATTGGGACAAAATATCAGAATTCCTTTTTGCAGGAGAACGAAAATCGGAAGTAAGGCGTAAAACGAAAGAGACGGATATCGATATATTTTTGAATCTGGATGGAAAAGGCAGATGTGATATCCACACAGGCTTAGAATTTTTCGATCATATGCTGGAGCAGATAGGCAAACATGCTAATCTGGATCTAAATATAAATGTAAAAGGAGATCTATATGTGGACGAGCATCATACTATTGAAGATACAGCAATAGCATTGGGAGAAGCAATAGCTAAAGCTCTAGGGGATAAAAGAGGAATAGAACGCTATGGTTACTCATTGCCTATGGATGACTGTCTGTGCTCAGTTGCTCTTGACTTCGGAGGACGTCCGTGGCTGGTATGGGATGCCGAGTTCAAACGTGAAAAAATAGGTGATATGCCGACAGAAATGTTTTTACACTTTTTCAAATCCTTAAGTGATGCCGCTAAAATGAATCTGAACATAAAAGCAGAAGGGGTAAATGAACACCACAAAATAGAAGGGATATTCAAAGCTTTGGCCAGATCGATTAAAATGGCTAAACAAAGAGATATTTTTAATTATGAACTACCTTCTACTAAGGGAATTATATAATACAATCTAATAAAATTGGAAAATGTCTTTTGCAGAATCGAGATATTACCTTATATTTGCACTCTCAAAAGACAAAAATGGTTCCTTGGCCGAGTGGCTAGGCGCCGGTCTGCAAAACCGTTTACGGCGGTTCGAATCCGCCAGGAACCTCTATGACAGAAAAAACCGAAAGATGAAAGTCTTTCGGTTTTTTTCTTTTAGCCTGGAAGTCATTATTTCAAGAGAAAACAAATTTCCTATTTACCTTGTTTATATTCTGAATAACATAAAATATAGACAATATGCAAACTTTAAAAAACGTATTTCTTACTGTAGGTATCATTTCAATATTACTATTTCTGGTTTTACTTATTATCGGGGTGAAAGTCGTGTCAACAGTCTTCTTTTATATTGTCGGTGCATTAGCCGTAATATCATTAATCGGGATTATTATATTTTACGTGGGCAAAATGTCGGGAAAGAGTGATGATTAATCTATTATAATCAGATAGCCGCTTAAGATTAAATATATATGAGTGGTATTTTCAATATTTCACATTATCGATATCGCCCAGCTTTTCTATCTCCGATAGGTTATAAGGAGTTTCCTGATATAGATAATAATTAATCCAGTTATTAAACAATAAGTTGCCATGGCCTGTCCAACGCGATATCGGCTTTTGAGAGGGGTCATCATGCTTATAGTAATGTCTGGGGACTTCGATATTTAAGCCTTTCTCGACATCACGGATATATTCGCGGTGCAAAGTATATAATGAATATTCGGAATGGCCCGTAACATAAAACTCGCGCCCTCCCCGCCCTATTGCTATATATATACCTGCCTCGGAAGATTCGGATAAGACTTTAATATCGTTAATTTTTTCAAGATCTTCTTTCCGTATTTCCGTATGCCTGCTGTGCGGTGCATAGAATTCATCATCAAAGCCCCTGAATAATGGATATGCCCGGTCATTGATCGTATGTTTGAAAACTCCAAAAAGTTTTCCATCCAAAGCATATTTAGGCACACCATAAAAATGGTATAAAGCAGCCTGGGCGGCCCAGCATATATAAAAAGTAGAGGTTACATGTACACGTGCCCAATCAAAGACCTGTATAAGTTCGGACCAGTAATTTACATCTTCATATTCGAGTAACTCTACTGGAGCACCTGTGATGATCAATCCATCATAATTATTTTGGCTGATTTCTTTAAATTCTTTATAAAATTCCTCCATATGCTCGGGAGGAGTATTTTTAGATGTATGAGTCGACAGCCTTAAAAAATCTACTTCGATCTGCAAAGGAGTATTAGAAAGCAAACGGACTAAATCTGTTTCTGTCGCAATCTTTAGCGGCATAAGATTCATTATCACTACTTTCAATGGGCGTATATCTTGTTCTTTCGCCCTCAGTTGAGTCATAACAAAAATATTC
>DQAM01000531.1 GCA_003523545.1 Dysgonomonas sp. | reverse complement strand
GGAGAAGAGACCTATTCTATGGAGAAATATCTATGACTATTTTCGTTGTTGCTCCTATGTATTCGTCAACTACAGAAAAAGAAGAATCACGAGTTATGTATTGTAAAAGTTATGACAGAGATATCGATTACAATCAGAGCGAGGAAAGCAAACAAAGGGAATGCGAAAGGTTCGAAAAGGATGCCTTATCGCAGTTTGTCCACAATGATAAAAAGCCCGTGATTTATTTTGAGCGTATATCTGAAACAAGTTCCGATTATGCTTATGTTTACAAAGCCGTAAAAGAGCTCGGTGGTGAATCGTCCGATTATATATTTTTATCACCGCAAACCAAGCCTTTTGACAAAAGGTATAATAATTGGGTGCTGGCTTTCGGCATTTCGTTATTAGTAGTCTTATTAGTAACGTGGTTTATGATTTCAATAAAAGACTTAGATAAGTCTAAAGTTGAATCCTATATCAATAGAAAATGAAAAGTATTGCCGCTGCGTTTGTATTCTTTACACGTCTGCCTTTCTGGAGGCTGAAAGCCTTTCAGGTACCTGCCGAATATTTTAGTCAGGTAATCAATTATTGGGCCGTGGTAGGCTGGCTTACGGGCGGATTGATGGCGGGTATATTGTGGCTGTCGGCTCAAATCTTACCTTATTCGGCGGCTGTGATTTTGGCTTTATTGAGTCGGATTCTGATTACAGGTGCTTTACATGAAGACGGATTAGCAGATTTTTTGGACGGATTCGGAGGAGGAAACGATAAAGACAGGATTCTCGCCATCATGAAAGATTCGCACATCGGCACATATGGAGTAATCGGTCTGATATTTTATTTTCTGCTGTTTTACATGCTTCTGGTTTCTCTTCCATTATCAACGGCATTCCTTATAATACTGATAGCAGACCCGTTATGTAAATTTATCAGTCTGCATATTACGCGTTTCTTATCGTATGCCCGCACAGCCGAAACGAGTAAGTCCAAAACGGTGTACAGAAATATGTCCGTAAAAGCATTTTTTACATCGTGTATTTTCGGGCTTTTACCTTTGATACTTATTCCTGATATAAAATATCTGTTTGCAATACTGTTGCCCATTATTACTTTTTTTGCTTTGGTGTATCTCATGAAGAGAAAAATCGGAGGATATACAGGTGATTGTTGCGGAGCGGTATTTCTGCTTTGTGAATTGTCGTTTTATTTAGGAATAATTATTGTAAAGATTATTGTTATATAAAAGTTTTCATTTGTCATTCCGAGTGAAACGACGAATCTCAATCTAAAAATAAGATGTTTGAACTGCCTTCACTCCTCAATTGTTAATTCAATTTGTTCAACATGACAAAAAGATAACGTAAATTATATTGAGAACAGTTTTTCGAGTTGGCACATAGGTCAAGCCCTATAAATATCTTCAAACCCGTATGGATAATTATATAGTTGAGCCGTTACAACATTCCGAGATAGAAGAAACAGCTTCCTTACTGGTAGATGCTTTTGAAACGAATCCTGCCTATTCAGCTATTTTCAAAAATAAGGCACGAGTAAGGGACGGATTGTTGTGGGTATTCAGGACAAATCTTATAATTAATAATTACGACCAACCACTGACTAAAATTATTAAAGAAAAAGAAACGGGTGAGATAATCGGAACGTTTACTTTAGTTCCCCCGAAAGGAGTCAAAAGGAATCTGTCTGTTTATCAGAAAATCGGGATACCGCGCTTTTTGGCGCAATTCGGATTGAATACATTTGTGCGGATGCTACGTTTGGATTCTATAAACCATAAGATTTTAAACGATTCATTGAAAAACAGCGAATATTATTATTTGTCT
Organism: Dysgonomonas sp.; assembly: GCA_003523545.1. Classification (GTDB taxonomy): domain Bacteria; phylum Bacteroidota; class Bacteroidia; order Bacteroidales; family Dysgonomonadaceae; genus Dysgonomonas_A. The sequence continues at coordinate 999 of DQAM01000531.1, read as the reverse complement.
ATGGTCGCTTTGAAAGAAGAGTATAGAGGTAGGGGAATCGGCTCTTCCGCTTTGAAGTACACGCTTTCTGAACTGATAAAATCCAATCCCGATTGCCGATTGATGGGACTGACTACCCAGCTTTCCGAGAATGTTACATTTTATTCCCGCATGGGATTTGAGACGCTTGATGAGGGATACATCACTTTCAAAGAAAGCAAATATTACAATTACAATATGAAGCTTGAATTTTCTAAATTTACACTCAACTAAGTAAGACACAGTATGAAAATATACCTGATAAGACATACAGCCGTTGACGTTCCACAAGGGATGTGTTACGGACAGACCGATGTGGGTCTGAAAGAAAGCTTTAAGGATGAAGCAGATAGTGTGAAAGCCAATCTGGATAATATCAAAGCGGATGCTGTTTTTTCAAGCCCTTTAAGTCGTTGTACCCGATTGGCTCGTTATTGCGGTTTTGATAAGCCTCAACTCGACAAACGCCTGATGGAGATGAACTTCGGAGATTGGGAAACACAAGAATGGGACAAAATAGATATGTCGGTTTGGGAAACTGATTGGGTAAATCCCCCTGCACTGAACGGCGAATCATTTATGGATATGTATGCGCGTATTTCATCATTCTTTGATGAATTGAAAGGCAAAGGATACGAGAATGTATTCATTTTTACCCACGGTGGGGTGATTAGCTGTACAAGGGTTTATTTCGAGCAGGCGGATATACACGAAACATTCGATTTGATGCCATCGTATGGGGAAATAGTGGAGTTTGAGTTGTAATAGATAGAGATATAATAAGGTACACATTAAAAAACATAATTTAATTACGCTCATATTTCATCTATTTGATTTTTTTTATAAATTGCCCGGATGAAATCTAAATATCTTATTTTATTATTCTTAGCTACTGTACTGACGGGGTGCGTCCAATTAAAGGATATTCCGTATGAACCCTCCCGTTTAGATTCGCTAAAGGATTTAAATGGCACTTACCCT
>DQAM01000099.1 GCA_003523545.1 Dysgonomonas sp. | reverse complement strand
ATTTTTATGAACGGGGGCTGGGTTTCAAGATTAACGGCACTCCGCTTATCATTGGCCTTAATTGGCTTTTTCTCGTGTATGCGTCCCATGATATCGCTAACCGTATATCCGGAAATGCTTTTATCCGTATTCTTTTAGGTGCATCATTGATGATATTGTACGATATACTGCTTGAATGGGTTGCGCCCTATATGCAGATGTGGCATTTCGATTCGGGTTATCCACCTTTGCAAAACTTCATAGTATGGTTCATCACCGCATTTATTCTTCATAGCGGTTTCGAAATACTTCGTATCCGTACTGATAATAAACCGGCCAGGATGCTGTTTATTATCCAGGCAGGCTTTTTTGTTTGTATAGGTGTATTCAGTTCTTTATTTATCAGATGATTAAAGCCCGTCATACATACACAGGGAAGCTGGTCTGTAATTTCTTTTCGGAATACAGATTGAATGGCGTATTCCATTCGGTAAATATGTATGGTGATGGGGGTAACAAAAGATTGCCTGTCTTGATGATAGCCAATCATTTTTCATGGTGGGACGGTTTCATTCAGTACCGTTTAAACAGAAAGGTTTTCGGAAAGATATTTCATGTGATGATGCTGGAAGAACAACTTTCGAAAAATATGATACTGAATAAGGGAGGTGCATTTTCGATCCGCAAAAATTCGAGGGATATTATCTACACCCTGAATTATTGTGCGGATTTATTAGAAGATAAGGATAATTTGGTTTTGATATTTCCACAAGGCAAAATCGAGAGTATTCATACTCCTTATATTCAATTTGAAAAAGGTTTGGACTATTTACTGAAACATTTAAAAAATGAAGTACAGTTGGTTTTTAATATAAATCTGGTCGATTACTTTTCTCAGAAAAAGCCTTCGTTGAATATTTATTATAAGACATATAGTCTTTCTTCACCATTTGATTTGGCAGATATAGAAAGGGATTTCAATATCTATCTGGACGAATGTAAATCTTTACAAAACAGATAATGGAAAATCTAGGTAACGGCATATTTATTTTCGGTTTAGTCCGTCTGGTTATTAGTTTTGTTAACTGGGTTTCACGCTTATACCTGCCCGAAAAATATCACTTAAAAGGCCATCCTTCTGTTTCTATTTTAATTCCTGCCCGTAATGAAGCAGAAAATATAGAGAACCTTCTCGAAGATTTGCTTACGATAAATTATCCTTCATTGGAAATATGGGTATACGACGATTCGTCTACAGATAATACGGCAGATATTGTCCTTAAATATGCTTCACTCCATTCGCATATCCATTTATTAGAAGGGAAGCCTTTACCCGACGGCTGGATGGGTAAGAATTTTGCCTGTTATCAACTCGCTTCTGTGGCAACGGGAGAAAAATTATTATTTCTGGATGCAGATGTACGCGTCAGAAACGAAATAATAGAAAAATCATTATTTTATATCGATAAATACAGGCTGAAATTACTATCCGTTTTTCCGACGCAAATAATGCCGACAACAGGAAGCCGTATGGTAGTTCCTATCATGAACTGGATATTGCTGAGCCTGCTTCCGCTTCCGCTTATCCGTCTTTCAAAAATGGTTTCTTTATCTGCTGCTAACGGGCAGTATATGTTCTTCGATGCGGATGAATACCACAGGATTGAACCTCATCGATTGTTCAGGAGCAATCAGGTGGAAGATATAGCCATACTCAAAGAATATAAAAGGAGGAGAATGAAATCTGCTACTCTATTGGGAGCCGATGATATTTATTGCAGAATGTATTCGGAACTACAGGAAGGGATAGACGGATTTTCCAAAAATGTATTTCAGTTTTTTGGCGGAAGCCGTTTGCTGACTGTATTATTTGCCATGGTTACCACGATTGCCCCATTTTATTTGTTTGTATTTAATGGTTATATATACGGACTTATTTATCTGCTTTTTATTATTCTTATCCGTGTATTTGTCTCTTTGTCGAGTCATCAGCCTGTCGCCGGAAATTTACTTTTACTCGTACCACAGCAATTTGTTTTCTGGAAAATTATTATCTCCGCTTTTGTCAAATCTAAAAATAAAAACCTTCTATGGAAAGGCCGAAATATATCTTCTGTTTCCTGATTATTCTTTTTTCAGGCATATTTACTTGTTATAGCCAGACCGATTATAAGAAAACAATTTACGATGCTTATATAAGGGGGAATATGTCTCAATGGGAAACTGTCATTAAGCAGATGGAAGCAGAAAATCTTTCATTACAACAAAAACTGGACTTGCTGAATTATTATTATGGATATACCGCTTATCTGATTGGCAATGATAAATCCAAACAGGCTAATGTATATATCGAAAAAGGAGAAAAATTAGCCGATGAACTATTAAAAGAATATCCGGAAAATGCCGCTGCAAATGCCTACAAAGGTTCTTTTATCAGCTTCAAAATTGCTCTTAACAAATTGAAGGCGGTAACGCTCGGCCCCCAAAGCATGAAATATATCAATAAGGCATATAAACTGGATTCGGGAGATGTACAGGCATTAGCTGATAAAGGAAATATGCTGTTTTATGCGCCGGGCATGTTCGGTGGAAATAAAGAGGAAGCGATTCAATATTTTGAAAAAGCCATCCGTATGATTGAAAAAAATGAGGATACAAAGAATAATTGGTTTTATTTGAATCTCTTGACCTTGCTTGCTCAACATTACGAAAAATTAGATAAGAAACAGGAAGCGGTATCCGTATATGAAAAGATATTACAAATAGAGCCTGATTTTAAATGGGTGAGGGACGAACTTTATCCTCAAGAATGAAGCACTAAAATGATTAATAAAAGGATTGGGTTAAGGATTGACCAACAGTAAAACTAAGGGGACAATGTTTATAAAGTATATTATCGTCCCCTCTTTATTGCCGGGTTATAAATACTATATCAGCTTAGCATTATTCTCAGAAATTTGTACTACGCAGTATCCTGTCTTCTTTTCTTTCCCCGACTAAACTGCCATAAGTATTATTAGTCCGGTCTCGGATTTCTATCCACTCTTCATCACTGAAGAATTTTTCCCAACCCACTCTTAAAGCTTCTTCATCTTTCCATTTCAACATATATACAAATTCAGGTTTTCCGTTGTGGTTTGCTTCCCACATATTCAAAATATCGAATCCGTGCCGTTTCATTATCCGGCTGGCATGGTCTTTAAAACGGATTAAGAATTGTTCTTTGTTGTGGTCATTTAATTCATATATCCTTATTTGATATATTTCTTTACTATTGGTATTCGTTTCCATACTTTTTAGTTTTTTCTTTAATTCGTTAATAACCCATTGATTAGAGTTGTACATTTGTTCTAATGTCCCTGCTTTCTTCCATTCGATTATCCTGTCGTAATTGTAGAATTGGTGTTCGGATAATCCTTCGTGCATAAGTTCCATCAACAGCAGATTCATTGCCGGATCGTGTGCCGATAATATATCGGCTTTGGCTTTCAGAAGATTGTATTCTTTCAATTGTCGGTTTATTTTTTCTGTCCACTGGGGATGCTCTGTATCGGGCCGGGCCGGTTGATGGACAGCTATTTCCTTCAATACACGTCCGGTTCCTCCGTTTGTATTTTTCATCTGTATATTCCATAACCAGGCGATAGTAGGTATCACATCTATATTTTCGGCATAAGGAATAATATAATCCTTTTTGATTCTCGGGCCATGAAAAATAACAGGAGTCAGCCATGAATCTTCAGACATATACAGATGCCATCCCGCAATAGCCTGCCCGTCACCCATAAAAACAATAAGTGTAGAATCCCATTTGCCTTTTCCTTTCAAATAATCGAACAGTCGTCCGATCTCTTTATCGGCATTAATTACTGCTTTTCCGTATGGACTGTCTTCAGCGAAAATATTCTTTGCCCAGGGTACATCCGACTGTTGTTTACCCGATTCGATCCGGCCTGCATATCCTGTTTCCTGCAAATGAATCCGGCTAAACTGAATGTCTCCTTCTTTATCAAAGGCACCGATTGTAAAATCGATGATTGATCTGTCTGGAACCCCGTCTGCCAAGCTATAATCGAATCCGGGATTCATAGAACGATAAGCATTACTTCCGCCTGCATGCAGTGTGATGTATTGCTCGGGAAGATCATGGTGGAAAAAATGCTGTTTTTCATCGATAAACATAGTCCCTGCCAATGTGGTAATATTAGGCAGAGATGTTGTATGATATGCCCCATAAGGCCAGATGGTAGGATGTACAGGTAACGTCATTATCCCTTTTTCAACAGAAGTTCCCCCTTCCTTTAATGCCTGCAAATTAGGAAGATCATATTTCTCGAATGCCAAAGGGTGGAATCCATCGATATAGCATTATCACCCTTTCTATTTCCATCTTGCTTTGCATCTCTGCAGCTATTAATGTAGTGCTTAATAAGACCAGATTAATAAAGGCGGGTATTGTTTTCATAGCTTAAAGTTTTAGTTTATACAAAAATATGATACCTTTAATACTTTAGAAATAACCGATTAATACTATGTAAGTATGAATAATAATGACCTAAGGTATTTTTGTGTAGTGGCCGATACTCTTCATTTCGGTAAGGCGGCACAAAAGCTGCATATAACCCAGCCTCCTTTGACGAGAGCAATTAAAAAGCTGGAAGACGAACTCGGTGTCCTTTTGTTTTTACGTACCCAGAGAAAAGTTGTGCTGACACCCGCCGGAGAATATCTGAAAAGAAGAGGAGAGTCTTTATTATCCGGGCTGGACGAACTAAAGAAAGAAGTTAAGAAAATAGACCAGGGTAAATCGGGGCAGCTGCACATTACCTCGGTAGGTTCTATTGTACCCAGGATCTTACGCTATATTAATCATTTTACATCTGTTTACCCGGATGTAAATATAAAGTTAAGCCAGTATACCACTACCGAACAGATTAAATTGATTAAATCGGGAGAAGCTGATATTGCTTTTGTAAGATGTCCTGTATCATCGCAGGGATTGCAGATGTATGAGGTATATAAGGAATATTATGTACTGGTAACGCCTAGCAATTTTAATATAGATATCAGTAAAGCTGATGACCTGCAGCAACTATCGGGTAAGCCTTACATTTCTTTTCCAAGAGAACAGGGCAGGGGATCGTTCGATCAGATCATCAGTTTGTGTAATATGGGGGGATATTCTCCCGAAATAAAATATGAACCGTATCAGCTGGATACGGCTATAAGGATGGTCGAAGCAGGTCTAGGCATAACCATTGTTCCAGAATGCAGTTTACATGGATTGTCGGTTCATGTAAATGTTTATAAACTCGATTTTATGCCTCATCGTTCGGTGGTGGCTTCATATTTCAGTAAAAC
>DQAM01000157.1 GCA_003523545.1 Dysgonomonas sp. | reverse complement strand
CCTGTCACCTGATGTCCTGACTGAGCGTTAAGGCCTGTTGCTATTCCAAAGCACATGATAATTATCAGGCATAGTTTCAGGCCGATACCTGAAAACTGCCTCAATAATAATTCTAATTGTTTATTCATGTTTATAAATTTTTAAGTGGTTTTTTCTCTTATCTACTTATTATCACAGGTTAACAGTAACTTCATTTCCTGAGTATGCAATTGTATTTACAGGTTCTTTTTTACCGTCTTTAGTTATCCATTCTATGCGGAAATTACGGTTTTGAGGCATTCCTTCGAATCCGCCTTCACGGCTACCTATAGTGAGGGCCTTCGCATTATCGTCGTATCTGATTTTTATCATCGAGTAAGCTCCGTTTTCGTAGTTGTAATTCACGCCTTCGTCTTCATACAATGTAAATTCACCATTGCTACCGGCATATATTTTCAGCGTAATATCTTTCTGAATCTGTTTCGTATGTTGTATATCTTCACCCATAGGCAAGATAGAACCGGCTTTTACGAAAAGAGGCATTCTTTCGTACGGTGCCTGTATATTTACTTTCTGGCCTCCGGTGTAATATTGACCACTCTCGTAATCGTACCAATCGCTGTTTTCCGGGAAATAAACATCACGTGAAGTTGCTTTGTATGCATAAACCGGGCAAGCCATCAATGCGGGGCCGAACATATATTGGTCGCTGATATTATGAGTTTTGCTGTCGGAGGTAAAATCCATGGCCAATGCACGCATGATGGTATAATCGTTGAACCAGGTCATGGAAGCCAAGGAATAGATATACGGCATCATCCGGTAACGTAGTTTGGTATAATATACCATACTATTATAGGCTGGATGACCTTCGGGAGCCATATTGTATATTTCACGGGCAGGATATTGTCCGTGACTGCGGAACAACGGGCAGAATGCTCCGAACTGGAACCAGCGTGTATTGAGCTCACGCCATTCGTTCATATCTTCCGAACCTTCTTTGGCCTGTTCGTATCGTTTTTCCACGCAAAAACCTCCGATATCCATCGTCCAGTAAGGGATTCCCGACAGTGCAAAATTCAATCCGGCAGATATCTGCGCTTTCATATCTTCCCAGCGTGTGCCTATATCCCCGCTCCATGTAGCCGTCGAATACCTTTGTAATCCTGCAAACCCGGAACGTGTCAGGAGAAATACCCTTTCATTGGGCTTCACCGAACGTTGTCCGTCATAAATAGCCATTGCATTGACAATCGAATAAGCATTGAAGTATTCTTCTGCCGGGCCTAAAGCCGTCGGATTCATCAGTTCTTTACGGTATTGCATGCTGGCATTGGAAAGGATATCGGGTTCGGAGGCATCCATCCACCAGGCGTCTATCCCTTTCGAATACAATTTGTCGTTCATCTGGTCCCAGAACATCTTGCGCGCACCTTCGCTGTACGCATCATAAAATCCTGCAATATAACCGGGGCCGATCCAGTCGCGTATGCTGTCTTTCACAGCCCGGTCAAACATCCATCCTTTTTCGTCAAACTGTTTATAATGCTCTGTCGTATAATAGAATTTAGGCCATACGGAAATCATAATACGGGCATCCATGGCATGTACACTGTCTATCATTCCTTCGGGATCAGGAAAACGTGCCGGATCGAAATCGTGGCTTCCCCATGCATTCTCCGGCCAGTAAGACCAGTCCTGTACAATGTTATCGATAGGGATATTTCTTTTGCGATATTCTTTCAACGCATCCAGCAGTTCATCCTGGGTTTTGTAACGTTCACGGCTTTGCCAGAATCCCATAGCCCATTTCGGCATAATCTGTGATTTTCCCGTAACTGTACGGTAACCGCTGATCACTTTATCCATATCGTTTCCACGAATGAAATAATAATCAATTATATCACCCATCTCGGACCAAAGGGAAACTTTATTCTGTTCCTGATCGGGACGTGGGCTTAAAGCTTTAAGGCCGATATAAGAAATACCGCCATCGGGCTTCCATTCCAGTTTTATTTTGTGTTTTTTTCCTGCCTGAAGGTTTACAGCAAATTTGTAAGAGTTGGGATTCCAGGCAGTACGCCATCTTTCGGGTACGACCAATTCATCTTCAATATATACTTTAGTATAGCCTGCATAATAAAGGATGAAACGGTAAACTCCGCTTTCTGCGGGTTCTATCTCACCTTCCCATGTGATTGCCGAGTTGTAAAAGGGAAAATCATCCGGGAATTTTTTCACTGTTTCCAGATTCTCATAATCTATCTGCGATTCCTTTCTCTCCACAAAAACATTATCCGGATTACCGTTAACCATATATGTTGCGGTTAATCCTCCTTCATTACCTGATTTATCGAATAACTTGAACTGATCGAGGTCTGCATAATCACGTGGATCACCGAATTTTGTCAATGAGTAATTATCCCAAAGGATACCGTAATTCTTGGTCGATACGAAAAAAGGAACCGATACTTTGGTATTATATTGGAACAATACTTCGTTTTTTCCTTTGTAATTGAATTCGTCTGCCTGATGCTGACCCAATCCATAAAAAGATTC
>DQAM01000158.1 GCA_003523545.1 Dysgonomonas sp. | reverse complement strand
ATTTGTCCACAGAGTTGCAGCAGATAAAGATTCTGATTTCGAAGTAGAAAAGGTATTATTAATCGATGCTGATGGTTCTGTAACAGTAGGAGCTCCATATATCGACGGAGCAAAAGTTATCCTTACAGCGGGAGACCAGGTGAAAGGCGATAAAGTTTTGATTTTCCATAAGAAAAGAAGAAAAGGATATCGCAAATTGAACGGCCACCGCCAACAGTTTACAGAAGTTACAGTAAAAGATATTATTGCTTAATCAGTTAAAATTAAAGAAAAATGGCACATAAGAAAGGTGTAGGTAGCTCAAAGAACGGCCGTGAATCGGAAAGTAAACGGTTAGGCGTGAAAGCATTCGGTGGCGAAGTCGTAAAAGCAGGAAATATAATTGTACGTCAGAGAGGAACAGCTCATCATCCGGGCGAAAACGTAGGTATCGGTAAAGACCATACTTTGTTTGCATTGGTTGACGGCATAGTAGTATTCCGCAAGAAAAGAAATAACAGATCGTTTGTTTCGGTTATGCCTAAGACAGAAGCATAATAAAGATATTTCGATAAGAAAAACCGGACAGGGAGACTTTCAATAAAGCCTCCCTGTTTGTATATTCAATAGCTTTGTTGATTGTTTGTTCTTACCAAAAAATATAATTACATTTGCTTTGATAAAACAAAAGCAGAACTTAAATAATAATTAAATCGATATTATATGAAATTTGTCGTATCCGGTACTGCTCTTTACAGTCATTTGCAGTCGATCAGCAAAGTAATTAATTCTAAAAACACATTGCCTATCCTGGATTGTTTCTTGTTAGAGTTGAACGGATCAACGCTTACATTGACAGCCGCCGATACAGAAACACGTCTGGTAACCTCTCTCGAAGTCAATGAAGTAGAGGGGAGCGGCAAACTGGCTATAAATGCGAGGAACCTGCTGGATCCTTTGAAAGAATTGCCGGAGCAGCCATTGACGTTTGAGATAAATGATGATAATCTGGAAATATTTATTTATTTCCACAATGGAAAATATAATTTTGTAGGACAGAGCGGAGAAGAATATCCCCAACCGAAAGAGTTGAATGATACCGCAATAAGCCTTACCATAGACCCGCAGATACTCAATACTGCTATAAACCGTACTCTTTTTGCAAGTGCAGATGATGAGCTGCGTCCCGTGATGAACGGTATTTATTTTGACATAACGACCGAAGACCTGACTTTTGTAGCTTCAGACGGACATAAGCTGGTACGGGCAAAAACTTTATCGGCAAAAGGTTCGGAAAGAGCTTCCTTTATACTGCCGAAAAAGCCTGCCAACCTGTTGAAGGCTCTATTGCCTAAAGAAACAGAAGAGGTTACCATTCGTTTTGATGAGAACAATGCATATATAACTATGTCGGGTTATACGATGACCTGCCGTTTTATAGAAGGACGTTATCCCAATTATAATTCGGTTATTCCTCAAAACAACCCCAATAAGATTGCTATTGACAGACAGGCTTTCCTGAATGCGTTGAAGCGTGTTTCCGTATTCTCTAATCCGGCAAGCAGCCTTGTGAAGCTCCAGCTGTCTGATAACAGCATGCTTATATCTGCTCAGGATATAGACTTTTCTACAGCAGCCGAAGAGACCATCCCTTGCCAGTATGAAGGGACAGCTATGAATATCGGTTTCAAATCGAATTTCCTGATCGAGATATTGAATAATATCCCCGCTGCTGAAATCTCTGTAGAACTTTCGGATCCGTCACGTGCAGGATTAATTTTCCCTGTAGATAAAGACGATGACGAAGACCTTCTGATGCTGTTGATGCCCATGATGCTGAACGATTAAATTAGTAAGAACTGAATTATCAGGATAAATAATTATAGCATAACTTTATCACCTGTGTTAAGGTGATAAAGTTTTTTATTAAAATAGAGATCGATGGAACTTAATCTGAGAAACCCTATCATATTTTTTGACCTGGAAACAACCGGGACAAATATAACAAAGGACCGCATTGTCGAGATATCTTTCCTCAAAGTCCATCCTAACGGGCAGGAAGAAGTAAAAACGAAACGCATCAACCCGGAGATGCCTATCCCCAAAGAAGCATCGGATATTCATGGCATTAAAGATGAAGACGTGAAAGATGCTCCCACCTTTAGGCAGATAGCGAAATCACTTGCAGACCAGATAGAGGGATGTGACCTGGCGGGGTTCAATTCGAGCCGTTTCGATATTCCTATGCTTGCCGAAGAATTTTTGCGGGTAGGTGTCGATATTGATTTTACCAGAAAGAAACTGATCGATGTACAGATTATTTTCCATAAAAAAGAACAGCGTACGCTCGAAGCTGCTTATCGATTTTATTGTGACCGTACATTAGAAGACGCTCATTCTGCCGAAGCAGATACCAAAGCTACGTACGAAGTACTGAAAGCACAGTTAGACAGATATGAAGACCTTCCGAACGATATGGGGAAGCTGGCTGAGGAATATTCTTTCTTTAATAATAATGTAGATCTGGCAGGCCGTATTATCAAAGATGAAAACGGCGTCGAAGTGTTTAATTTCGGAAAGCATAAAGGTAAGCCTGTGGCAGAAATCCTAAAAATAGAACCCAGCTTCTATGCGTGGATGATGGATGCCGATTTCCCGTTGAATACCAAGCAGGTATTGACTAAACTGAAATTGAGGGAAATCAATAAGTAAGTCTTAAATAAGCGGGGTATTATCTTTGAATTTAATAAATAAAAAATTACCTTTGCAGTCGCTTTTTCGGAAAGCCCGTGTGATGGGAATAAGGAAGAAGTCCTTAATTTGAGTAACA
>DQAM01000237.1 GCA_003523545.1 Dysgonomonas sp. | reverse complement strand
TTAAATCGCTGGTATCGGAAAGACAGCGAAGCAGTGAAAGTGTGCGGGAAGAAATTACTGCAAAATGGGGTAAACAACAGCAGGTAACCGGCCCGGTGTTGGTTGTGCCGTATCAGAAAGAAAAAGATTTGGATAATAAGCCGGTCACCAAATTAGCTTATTTTCTTCCGGAAGATTACCGGATAGATGGTGAAATCTACCCGGAAGAACGTTCGCGCGGGATATACCAGGTTATGTGCTATAAGTCAGATATGCAGATAAATGGTAGTTTTAACTTTCCGGACATCGGACAATTGAACCTGATAAACGATACCGTTTTATGGAATGATGCTTTTCTTCTAATCGGTATACCCGATTTACAGGGCATCAGGAACAAGATAAAATTCAATGTAGACGGGAATGCTAGAGAAATACTTGCAAGTGTAATTCGTAATGATATAATTCATTCGGGATTGACGGTGAAGATGCCGTTGAATCCGGAAAATAGGCAGGCTTTCCGTTTCGATTTCAATCTTTCCTTGAATGGGTCGGATGGATTGTATTTTGCTCCCATAGGTAAACAGACCAGTGTGCATATAAAATCAGACTACAAACCGGTTACTTTTATCGGTGATTTCCTGCCCGGTACGCGGTCTTTAGATGGCCCGGGATTTAATGCAAAATGGGATATTTACGATTATAACCGCAATTATGCCCAGATGTGGACAGGTCCAAACCCCGAATTGCAATCTTCAACTTTGGGAGTAGACCTGCTTTTACCTATAGATCACTATCAGAAAAACATGAGGTCTGCAAAGTACGCCATTATGTTCATTGCCCTTACATTCCTTGTTTTCTTTATTGTGGAAATCAGGAGCCGCAGGTCGATTCACCCGGTACAGTATCTATTAGTGAGTTTTGCATTGGTTTTATTTTATTCTTTACTGCTGGCGTTTTCAGAGCATATCGGTTTCGATTTGTCTTACCTTGTATCGGCGGTTGCTATCATAGCACTTATAACGGCTTACTCATGGTCGATATTTAAAAAGAAAAAGGAAACACTATTCATGGGTGTATTCCTTACTTTACTTTATTCTTTCCTCTATGTGATAATTCAATTGGAAGATATGGCATTGCTGTTGGGAAGTGTAGGTCTCTTCATCGCTTTGGCCTCCGTAATGTATGCTTCCAGAAATGTGAATTGGGACAAACGGGAAATATTAGGTTGACTCCTAAATGTAATTAATAAATAAATTGTTCAATAATGAGGATGTTACGGAAGTAAAATTACTATTATTTGGTTTGTTATTGTGAGTGTAACGAAGTATCTTTTTTTGAATAACGGATTCTTCACTAACGTTCAGAATGACAAAAAGACAAGAAAAACTACTTCCGCGACATCCTCATTTTTTATTTATAAGAAGAAATTCTTACATTTGCATTACTCTCCGGAACACAAACACTCTATCTATGTTGCTTTGGTTCCTTATATTCTTCCCTATTTCATATTAAACTAATCTTTTTTACAATCAGGATAAAATGATAAAAAGAAATTTTTATGTCTTGACCGGAGGACCCGGTTCAGGCAAAACCACATTGATTAATGCTTTAAAAGAAAACGGCTATACCTGTGTGGAAGAAACTGGCCGTAAAATTATCCAACAGCAAACAGTTCAGGGTGGGGATGCCCTACCATGGAAAGATGCGGTAAAATATGCAGACCTTATGCTCGAGAAATCAATAAATGATTACATCAGGCTGAAAAATTACGAAGACCTGTGTTTCTTCGACCGGGGAATACCCGATGTATTGGGTTATGTCCGGCTGACAGATTTACCGGAGAATCCCGATTTATTTAATAACTCACAGCTTTACAAATATAACACAACAGTTTTTGTTTTGCCCCCGTGGGACGAAATCTACCGGAATGACAATGAGCGGAAGCAGGATTTCCAGACTGCCATAGATACCTTCGAAATGATGAGAAAAACATATTCGGAGATTGGCTATAAACTAGTCGAGGTACCCTGTACGGATGTTTTTCACAGGCTTGAATTTATTCTTGATAAAGTATAGAATATTTATTTACCAAAGAATACACTATCTTTGTACATCGGTACGGTTATTGTTGCTTTTTCGGTATGAAAAGAGAGTATATCCTTTATATATTAGGTTGTTATTTAACCGGAAAGTAAAAACATTGTATACGGAATGTTGTTGAAGATATATACATTTGATGAAAAAAATTACAGTTGCAATAGATGGTTTTTCCTCTAACGGGAAAAGTACGATGGCTAAAGACCTGGCAAAAGAAATCGGCTATATTTATATCGACAGTGGTGCTATGTATCGTGCCGTGACCTTGTATTGTTTAGAGAACGGATTGTTTGACGGAGACCGTTTAGATGAGGAAACTTTAAAGAAACAGATTGAAAAAATAAATATATCTTTTAAACTGAATCCGGATACAGGAATTCCCGAAACTTATTTGAACGGTAAGAATGTAGAAAAGGATATCCGTACAATGGAAGTGTCTAACAAAGTCAGCCGGGTGAGTACCGTCGGTTTTGTCCGTAAAGAAATGGTACGCCAACAACAGCAAATGGGAAAAGCCAAAGGCATCGTTATGGACGGAAGGGACATAGGTACGGTTGTTTTTCCTGACGCAGAAATGAAAGTTTTCGTAACGGCGCGGGACGATGTAAGGGCACAAAGAAGGCTCGATGAACTAAGGTCGAAAGGGGATTCAAATACAACATTCGGCGAAGTTCTGCAAAATATCAGGCAGAGGGATTATACAGACCAGAATAGGAAAGAAAGCCCTTTGGTAAAGGCCGATGATGCTTTACTACTCGATAATTCCGATTTGACAAGGGAACAGCAGATGCAATGGCTTCTCGATAAATTCAATCACATTACAAAACAATGAATAAAATTGAAATAGACGAAAGGTCAGGCTTTTGTTTTGGCGTGGTAAACGCTATAAAAAAAGCCGAAGAAGAACTGGCGAAAGGTGGGATATTATATTGTCTGGGCGATATCGTCCACAATAACCTGGAAGTTGAGCGTCTCGAAAAATTAGGATTACGTACTATCAATCACGAAGAATTTGCCGAATTAAAGAACGTACGTGTTTTGTTGCGGGCACATGGTGAACCGCCCAGCACTTACCAGATTGCAAAAGAA
>DQAM01000236.1 GCA_003523545.1 Dysgonomonas sp. | reverse complement strand
ATATTCCTTTCTAATTGTTTTCTTATTAATAACCTTACTTGCACTTCACGAGTTTTACGGATTATTAAACAAAGCCGGTAAAGCAAGCATAAATACCAATCTGAATATCCTGGGCGGAATTGTGTTCTTTATTGCATTTTATCTGTATTTCTCTTCGACCATACGATCATTTATTATATTCGTTCCGTATGTTATTTATATCCTGATAGTATTTATAAGTGAACTGTATGCTAAAAGAGAAGATCCGATCCGTTCTCTAGCCTACTCCTTTTTAGGACAAGTATATGTCGTATTTCCCCTTTCATTATTAAGCTATCTAGCATTCGGGTACGAATCTTCCGGGGGTTATCACCATGCCATGCTGTTGGCATTGTTTATATTCATCTGGGTAAACGATTCGTTTGCCTATCTCACCGGATCGATGTTCGGAAAACACCGTATGTTTGAGCGTATATCTCCAAAAAAATCATGGGAAGGTTTTGCCGGAGGTGCAGTATTTGCAATAATAGCATCTGTTATTTATTCGACTTTTTATACACAAATGCCCGTCTGGGGCTGGATAGGTTTTGCACTCACCATGATAATTTTCGGCACCTTAGGAGACCTTATCGAATCCTTATTTAAAAGAACATTACAAGTAAAAGACTCCGGTTCGTTACTACCCGGTCACGGAGGTATTCTCGACCGTATAGACAGTGTCATATTTGCAATTCCGGCACAATTTGTTTTTCTTGAAATTTTCTCATACTTCTATCAACACTAAAAAATATGACGAATATGAATCGCACCATCTTGCTTGTTATCATCTGCATAACAGGTTTTTCATTACATGCGCAGGAATCTAATGATGAATTATTAAAG
Source organism: Dysgonomonas sp. (assembly GCA_003523545.1). Lineage (GTDB taxonomy): Bacteria > Bacteroidota > Bacteroidia > Bacteroidales > Dysgonomonadaceae > Dysgonomonas_A. Next base: position 1,871 of record DQAM01000236.1, on the reverse strand, counting down.
AAATTAGTTGAAAAAAACATCCTGACTCAACAGGAAGCTGATGAAATCAGAAAAGAATCTCCCAGCAAAAGCGGACAAAATACTTTTGGCAAAAAAGCAGAAAAAGTAAGGAATGCTTTTAACACGCCTTGCATGAATTTCGGAGGATATGGAATGCTTTTATATAAATACAGCGATATTGCACGTATAAAACATGATCTTCAACCACGCTTACTGTTTTTGAATATGGGAGGTAAGCTTCCCAATAATATCGGATACTTTGCTCTTTTTGAGTTCGTTAACCCCAGACTTTATGAACTGTATATGGAATGGACTCCCGCAAAAGAGTTTAATTTCAGGATAGGAGAGATGAAAGTTCCCTTTACCATCGAAAACCCCATGTCGCTCACAGTACTGGAGACAATACCCTATACGAGGTCTATATCTGCGTTGGTAGGTATGGCTGATGATGTGATGATGTTGCAAAACGGAATAAATAATACGGGACGGGATTTAGGAATGCAGGTTTCCGGTTCTCTTATCCCTATGGGAAATCATAATCTGCTGGAATATTCTCTTGGATTGTTCCAGGGATCGGGACTAAATTCCTCTGACAAAAACAATACGAAGGATTTCGCAGGTACGATTCTCGCTCAACCTGTCAAAGGATGGCGGATAGGAGGAGGAGCCTATTTCGGAGAAGCTACTTACAGTCTATATACGGGTGATCCAATAAAAAAACATGTAAGAAACCGCTGGACTCTGGGAACGGAATATACTTCGGACCGTCTGTATTGCCGGGCAGAATGGATCAGAGGAAAAGACGGCAATATAATGAAAGAAGGTCTTTACGGAACAGCTCAATATTACCTCCTACCTCAGAAATTAAATATTGTAGGTAAAGTGGATTATTTCAGCAAAAGCCGTGGGAATAATATGGAAGTGATGGATTATACCCTTGCTCTGAACTATTTCTTTTATCCTCGTTGCAGGGTTCAGGTCAATTATACCTATTCGGATTATTCCCAAGCATGGGATAGCAAGAATTCGAATATAGTACACACACAGCTCCAGGTAGTTTTCTGATATCAGTTTACTCGGGATATTTCACCCCCGTTAAAAAAACCGAGAATATTATGTGCTACCTCCCTCTGCATATCGTCACGGGCTTCCATGGTCTGAGTACCTGCATGAGGAGTCAACACGACATTATCTAATTTAAAGAATTCGGGATTTATCTTGGGTTCATTTTCATACACATCGAGACCTGCCCCGAATATTCTCTTTTCCCGCAAAGCATTGATAAGGGCCTGCTCATCCACAGTAGAGCCTCTCGACGCATTGATAAGTATAGCCTGAGGCTTCATTTTAGAGATAGCCTCTTCGTTAATCATGTGATAGGTTTCCTTCGTAGCAGGCGTATTCAATGATATAAAATCGGCTTCGGAAAGCAACTCATCGAAGGTAACATATTTTGCAGAATATTCTTTCTCGATATCTTCTGATATGCGGTTACGGTTGTGATAAATAATATTCATGCCGGAGGCAGCAGCACGGCGGGCAATTGCCTGCCCTATCCGTCCGAAACCTAATATACCCAGCGTCTTTCCATACATGGATACTCCCGGGTTATCATATATTCCCCATCCTACACCTTCGGGGGTACGAAGCTTGTTGTTATAATAGCCAATCTGACGCGCTACGGCGCTCATCAGGGCAAAAGTCAGTTCTGCCGTCGGTTCCAGTACCGATTGCGGAGTATTGGTGACCGCGATTCCTCTCTCTGCCGCAAAGTCTACATCGATATTATTATATCCCACTCCGTAATTGGCTATAAGTTTCAACTTTCGACCTTTCTCAATGATTTCCTTATCCGTTGAAAAACTGAAGTT
>DQAM01000235.1 GCA_003523545.1 Dysgonomonas sp. | reverse complement strand
AAGAAGCTGTCCCAAAAGTAAGATTGTACTATCAAAGTGTCACGCCCTTTTGTCATTCTGAGTAAAACGAAGAATCTGGATAGAGAAAAACAGATGTTTCACTTCGTTCAACATGACAATGAGACAATTAATTTTACTTTTGGGACAGCTTCTTTCACATATTACAAGTATCTTTTATCGTATATTTAAATTACTCCTTTCAAATATGATTGATGATTTATTAGGAGTAGCTTTACGAGTAGTATAATCAAATTCCGCAGATTTGTCCCCGCTAAAAGACTTCCACTTCAATTTAAGTTTTACAGTCTTTCCTTCTGTATCAGGTAAGCTGTTGAGATTGAATGCAACCAAGCCGTCTCCTTCCACACCATAAATATCACCGAAAGCATTATGCCGGAATTCCACTTCATAAGGATTGTCCGGATTATTACCCGGCAACAGGTTTATATAATGAGCTTTGTTGCGGTCTCCATACAATGTCCTGAAACGTAAAGTCAGATAGCCGTCTTCGGCTATCGTCACCCAGTCATTTACAATTTCTACCGGGTCTGTTCCATATACCTCGTCATTTTCCACGCCTAAATCCGGAGCAATCGCCTTTGTCAAAATACTGTCTATCCAGTTGATATGCACAGCCATGTCGTATCCTTCGCTTGGTTTGTCCGTTTCACTGAAATTAACCAGAGCCCTTACTTCCTTACCTCCAAATGGAGATGATATAATATTGGTAGGAAGCAATGTGGTGCTGTCATCCAGTTGCAGAAAGAAAGCTTTGTCATCAATTGGTTTTACAGTAACAAGCGCATTCGGATAACGGATTTCCCAATATCCATTATCGTCGTCATCTAAACAAGACGGAAGGGATAAGCTAATACCTATAATCCCTAATGTCAATACTAAAAATCTGAACGTTTTCATATTTTTCTCCTTAATTATTTTTTGTTTGATATGTAGATGAAGATTGTATAAAAAAGTTGCAGGAAATTTTGCTAAAATATCTTATTAGCCTCAATAAATAAATATTTTTCACATCCTAAATATTTTATAATCACAGAACTTAAAATGACTCAGTTAAATATTTCCCTCGAACTATTTCCGGATATGTTCCGGCAACAAATACGTTTTTAACCTTATTGTCCTGAACAATAGCGCATAGGGGCTTGTTCTCAAAAAATAAACCTTCAAGCAAACTTTACAGGGGATGGAAGAAAAGATAAGTATCTTAAAAAACATCGGCATGTACCTATTGGGTATATTGCTATTTATCGGGGGATATAAAATACATTCCGAATACATAGCTGATGACCAGGTATCTATAGAATCGGATTCCGCAGAGGAATCGTCCGGAAGTTTATAAAACTATGACAACTTATTTCTACAAAGTACAGACAAAATATATTTTTCATTGCCATCTGCGGATTAAAATTCCCGAATGGTATGATAATAGTATATTATCCCATTTGTACGATACTGTTGAAGAAATCGATATCAGGTACAATTCTTATTATCCAGGGTCGTATTTTAATAAAATTAACCGTAATGCCGGGAATTTTACGGAAGTCGATAGCCAGACTATCGATATAGTGAAAATGGCCGACCGGATATCCGAATTTACAGAAGGTGTGTACGATATCACTATAATGCCTCTTATACGGCTATGGGGTTTTTATAATGAAAGGAAAAGTATCCCCTCGAAAAAAGAGATAGATGATGCAAGACCTTATATAAATTACCAGGATATTAAAATTCAGGACAATAAAGTCAAAATTAGCACAGGACAGGAAATCATCACCGGTTCTTTCCTGAAAGCTTTTGCAGTGGACAAACTGAAAGAGAAGATGCTTGATTTAGGCATTACTGATGCAATCATTAATGCAGGTGGAAGTACCATTATGGCGATTAATAATGATAAGCATCAATCGTGGAAAATAAATATTAACCATCCGGATAATAAAGAGAACTTATTCCAGATAAATATATCGAACAGATGTTTTTCTACCTCTGAGCAATCTTCGTATGTTGAAATAGATAATAAAAAATTCGGTCATATACTTAATCCCGCAACGGGATACCCCTCGGCAAATAAGCAAATCGGACTCATTACAGACAATTGTATGACGGGTGATATGCTTTCCACCGCCTTATTCAATGAGGAAGGAAAAAGCTTCCTGGAGAAAATAAAACGTTATTCACAACTTTATGACACTCATATAGATGGTTTTTTGATTGATGCGGACGATAAAATATTTTTTACTCCTGATTTTAAGAGCAAATATATTTCTAAAAAGATAAGCGTATGATGCACATCGAATCGATGAAGGATAAAACAAAAGGGAAAAAAATAATTCCTTTGAAAGCTCCTCATTTATTACACGTACCGCTTCCCGAACTTTTCGGGAACAAACCGGAACCTGTTGTGGAAACAGGTAAAAGGGTAAAGAAATATCAGGTCATCGGGCAAGCCAAAGAGGGATTTCCCGCTAAGGTACACTCACCCGTATCGGGCATAGTAAAGAAAATAGGAAATATATTGCAAGCCGATGGCAAAGACGGGCTGTGCATCACCATAGAGAATGATTATCAGGAAGAAATTGATGAAACGCAGGAAAAAGAATTAGTTCCCGAAGAATATACGTCTGAAGAGTTGTTACGGATAGTAAAAGATGCGGGTATAGTCGGAGAGGGCGGAGCCCGTTTTCCGACAGCTGTTAAATATGATGTGGCGGATCAGGAAATCAAAACTTTTTTTGTGAACAGTGCTGAATGTGAGCCGTACCTCACGGCAGACTACATCATAATGAAAGAAAAGACCGCCGAATTCTTCGAAGGCATTTACCTTGCCAATCTAATATTAAAGGCAAAAGAAGTAGTAATCGGTATAGAAAGACAGAATAAAGAACTCGAAGATATTTTCGCCCCGTTCTTCAAACAGGAAAAATACAAAGACTACAAACTGGAAATTGTTCCCGATGAATACCCACAGGGAGGGCAATTACAGTTGATAGATACCATCAAGGGGATAAAAATACCCGATGATGCTTCTTCTGCCGATTACGGATATATTATGAGCAATACAGGTACCGTATATGCCATATACGAAGCGGTAGTTAAACATAAACCTTTGATTGAAAGAATAGTAACCGTTTCGGGAGAAGAGTCTGATAATTATGGAAATTACCGGATAAAAATAGGTACTCCTGTCGGACACATACTCGATACTATAGAATATACTAAAAAGGATCCTATGATTATCATGGGAGGTCCTATGATGGGCAAATACATTTATGACCTCGACACTCCTATACACAAAGGAGCAGGGGGAGTATTAATGCTTAAAAAGGAAAATATAGAAAGGCTCAGTTGTATAGGATGCGGTTATTGTGTAGATGTGTGTCCTATGTACCTGATACCGATGAAATACGAAGAACATTACAGGAAGAAGAAATACCACAAGCTCAAGAAATACAGTATCGACGATTGTATCGATTGCGGATCGTGCGAATACATCTGTCCCTGCAATGTCCCTCTGATGGAAAGCATCTTTAAAGGTAAGTCTAAACTAAAAGAATTGGAAAATGAGGCTGGATAAGATAGTATACAATCCTTTTGTAAGGGCTGACGAAAGCGCTTCGAAAGTAATGACCGACGTTATTATTGCTTTAATACCAAGTATTATTATTTCAACGTTAGCTTATGGTTTTTACCCGGTTGCAGTTATTCTGGTAGCTATATCGAGCGCAATAGTGACCGAATATTTATTTTCTGCAATTTTTTCTAAAGATACCAAATCAATCGGCGATGGTTCCGCTATCATTACCGGGATACTACTGGCCTTTACTGTAGGGCCGTTTACACCTCTGTATGTTGTCGCTTTCGGGGGGGCAACCGCAGTATTGTTCGGTAAACTCTTATGGGGTGGAATCGGGAGGAACCGTTTCAATCCGGCTTTGGTAGGGCGTGAGTTTATGACCATCTTTTTTCCGGTGATAATGGGCTCAAACTTTATATGGCATAATAAAGAGGTATTAAACATCAAGGAGATAACTATATTCAATAACGATTTTTTTGACCATATATTTTATAATGTCTCGGGCTCGATAGGTGAATATTCTTCATTTTTCCTGATACTGGGCGGTATATATCTTCTCATAAGGCAACGTATATCCTGGCATATTCCTTTCGGGATGTTGGTAGCGTTTATTTTGCTTGTATTTGTATTCTCAGGATATGATCTTACCTATTCTTTCGGGGGATTATTTTTAGGGGCCATTTATATGGCAACCGACATGCCTACCAGTACTTCCAGTCCGAAAGCTAAAGTTTATTTCGGATGTATGATAGGGGTCGTTTGCATTGCCTGTCTGGTAGGCGGAGTAACCGACGGTTATTTTTCGTATGCCATCTTACTGATGAATGCATTTGTTGAACCGATCAACTGGGCTCTTCGCCCTAAGGTATGGGGACGAGACAAGCAAATATTTACACGGACATGGCAAACAGCCTTGATTACTCTCGCTATATTGGCAACTACTATCCTTGTGATTTATATCCATCATCTGGACGGGATTAAATACCTGATATATTTCTTTATTGTATATTCTATTGTCCGTTTTATATTGATGAAGATGGATAAAAATATACTGGAATCTAAGTAGGACCCAAGCTTAAATACGATACCACCCATACATGCCAGATATAATAAATTCTTAAGTATGTCTGTAATAGTCACTTTTGATAGAATTACATAAATAAAAAACTACAAGTCATCCAACCTGTAGTTATATTTACACCTTATTCTGTAACAGTCTTTCTACACAATTTAATATAGAAAAGATTCTATTCTTCCTTCACTCCATTTATCATCATAAACTTTATGTATAATTGGTTCAACGCTGACTGTGCAATTCTCAGAGTTATATATTAAAACATCAGCTTTCCTATTAAATATATCTTCTTTATCATAGTAAAATAATACACAATTTCTACTTTTAAATATACTTGTGACCCCTAAGCTTCTCATAACTAAACATGTATTATCAAAATCATTATTTTTAAGCCTATCCGGATAAAATTTTTCACTAAACAGTTCGAATTCTCCTTGCGAATTACTTAATATTTCCATAACTGATTTTTCATACAAATCTTTATTTGACTCAAATTTAAAGTCAAATTTCTTATTATTACATGAAATAAGAAATAAGATACTGATTAGTAATGTCAAATATTTCATATTAAAGCCCTCCGTCTCTTTGTCTAATATTATTATTAATTTCGAAAAGCATGGTCTTTATCAATTTGTAAAAATG
>DQAM01000392.1 GCA_003523545.1 Dysgonomonas sp. | reverse complement strand
AGGTGTATTACCTTTCGAAGCATCCGAAATAAAAGAACGTGGACGGTTGAAACCCGGGAAAATGCTAATGGTGGATACCGAAACAGGAACCATACAATACGACCCCGAACTGAAAGAATCGTTGGCAAAGGCTTATCCTTATAAGGAATGGTTGAAAAAAAACCGTATTTCGCTGGATGAAATATCATCAGGAAGAGGCACAAAATACTCGGTTAACGATTACAATCAACTGCTTAAAACCTTTGGTTATTACAAAGAAGATGTTGAAAAGTTGATTATCCCCATGGCCTCCGAAGGGAAAGAACCGACTGCTTCCATGGGAAACGATGCGCCTTTGACTGCTTTGTCCAATAAAGAATACAGGCTATTCGCTTATTTCAGACAGCTTTTCGCACAGGTAACCAACCCTCCTATCGACCCCATCCGTGAAGAATTGGTGATGTCTCTGGCTGGATATATCGGTTCCATCGACAAGAATATATTGGAACCTCTACCCGAACACAGTAAAATGGTAAGGCTGACCAATCCCGTTATTACAAACCGTGAATTAGACTTGTTGATACACCTTGAATACAAAGGTTTCAAAGCGGAGACACTTCCCATGTTATTCAATCCTGCAAAAGGAGCAGACGGATTGGAGAACGCACTAAAAGAATTATGCCTGAAAGCTGAAAAAGCCGTTGACAACGGAAGCAATTATATAATTATCACAGACCGTGGTGTAGATGCTAATCATGCACCGATACCATCCTTATTAGCTGTTTCGGCTGTACATCACCATTTGATAGACCACCGCAAACGCATGCAGATTGACATCATCGTAGAATCGGCCGAACCACGTGAAGTAAATCATTTTGCCCTTCTGTTCGGATACGGAGCCAATGCGGTAAACCCATATCTTACATTTGCTATTCTTGAAGAACTAGTCAAAACAGGAAATCTACAACTGGATTTTCATACGGCAGAGAAAAATTTCATCAAAGCCATTGACAAAGGCCTCTTGAAAACGATGTCTAAAATGGGAATATCCACCCTCAGAAGTTATCGGGGAGCACAGATATTCGAAGCGGTAGGAATCAACTCGTCGGTTATAAATAAATATTTCAAAGGGACTACATCTAAAATAGAAGGTGCAGACCTTACAGATATTGCCCGTGATACCATATCATCTCATAACGAAGCTTATCACGAAGACTTTATCGACCCTCTTCTGATAAATCAGGGTGTATATGCCTGGAGGCGTAACGGAGAAAATCACGCATGGAATCCTGAAACCATTACAAAACTTCAATTAGCCACCCGCCTAGGTAGTTATAAGAAGTTTAAAGAGTACACACACTCCATCGATACTAAAGAAGAAAAGATATTCCTCAGGGACTTTCTCACATTCGAGGGAAAGAAACCTATCGATATTTCGGAAGTTGAACCGGCATCGGAAATCACCAAACGGTTTGTTACAGGGGCTATGTCATACGGTTCTATCAGCCGGGAAGCTCACGAAGCTATGGCTATCGCTATGAATGCCATAGGCGGTAAAAGCAATACAGGTGAAGGCGGTGAATTGGCAGAGCGTTTTGCAACGAATGCCCGTTCAGCCATCAAGCAGGTGGCTTCGGGACGCTTCGGCGTTACTACCGAATATCTGGTTAATGCAGACGAAATACAGATTAAGATAGCCCAAGGTGCAAAACCCGGAGAAGGTGGACAATTGCCCGGATTTAAGGTGGATAAAATCATCGCCAAAACACGGCATTCCATACCGGGAATTTCATTAATCTCTCCCCCGCCCCATCATGATATATATTCTATTGAGGATTTGGCACAACTGATTTTCGATTTGAAGAATGTCAATCCGGATGCGATTGTCAGTGTCAAACTCGTATCGGAAAGTGGTGTTGGAACCATTGCTGCCGGAGTAGCCAAAGCAAAAGCCGATTTAATATTAATCAGTGGATGCGAAGGCGGTACGGGAGCCAGTCCGATGAGCTCGATAAAACATGCGGGACTACCTCTCGAAATAGGTTTGGCAGAAGTTCAACAAACGCTTGTGATAAATAACTTACGAGGTCAAATCAGATTACAAACCGATGGACAACTAAAAACCGGACATGATATTATAGTTTCAGCTATGCTCGGAGCCGAAGAATTCGGATTTGCAACAAGCGCACTGATAGTACTGGGTTGTATTATGATGCGTAAATGCCACCTGAACACCTGTCCTGTAGGTGTTGCGACACAGAGCGAAGAATTAAGAAAGAAATTTATCGGAAGAAGCGAATACCTGATTAACTATTTTAATTTTCTGGCAGAAGAGGTTCGCGAACATCTGGCCGCATTGGGTGTAAAATCGCTGGATGAAATTGTCGGACGTGCAGATTTATTGAAATTCACAGAAGATAATTCGACAAGTAAGCTAAGTAAAATCAATCTTTCGAGAATTACTTATTTCCCCGAAGCAGCAAAAAAGAACCCTATCAGACATGTCAAACTTCAAGACCACAAACTGGATGAAGTTATGGATAAAAGCCTGATAAAATCTTCGCGTCCTGCTATAGAGAAATCAATGCCTGTGGAATTGTCCCTTCCTATCAAAAATACGGACAGAGCTGTCGGGGCTATGCTGTCGGGAGAAATTGCCAAACGTTATGGAAACAACGGACTGCCCGTAAACACCATTCAATGTACTTTCAAAGGTTCGGCAGGACAAAGTTTTGGTGCATTTCTCGCTCATGGCATAACTTTCAGGCTGGAAGGCGACACCAATGATTATGTAGGAAAAGGTTTGGCTGGAGGTAAAATTATCATCGTACCACCGACATCTACAACCTATAAAGCCGAAGACAATATTATAGCCGGAAACACATCCTTATATGGCGCTACCGCAGGCGAAGTTTACATCAACGGACAAGTCGGCGAGCGTTTCTGTGTGAGGAATAGCGGCGCTATTGCGGTTGTCGAGGGTGCAGGAGACCATTGTTGTGAATATATGACAGGCGGACGGACAGTCGTTCTGGGTAAAACAGGACGGAATTTTGCCGCAGGTATGAGTGGCGGTATTGCTTATGTTTATAATATAGATGAAGATTTCGATTATTATTGTAACATGCAGATGGTCGAACTTTCTAGATCGGAAGAGCG
>DQAM01000388.1 GCA_003523545.1 Dysgonomonas sp. | reverse complement strand
ATTATAAGCATATTAATAGCCAGTTTATTCTGGTTTGCCTCCTGCGACAAAAACGAAGGCGTAAATCTGGTAACCCCAGGCTATAAAACAGTGGAAATTTCATGCGGAGGAGATTTTGAAATACCGCTTCTGACTTTTAACTGGCAAATCGAATCTGTCCTGGATGTATCGTCTGATAAAAATATGATTGACAAGAATGGTAACCAATTAACTTTAAACGGAATCGGAAAAGTTGAAGCCGCTAATGGCTGGTTGGTTTTATCGCACCATAATAATGGAAGATTAAACATAAACCTGAAAGAAAACTTTAATAAATCACAAGAACGTAAATTTATTATATGCATTAAAGAAGATAAACAGCGGGATTATATAACCGTGGTGCAACAATCAGGTTCAGAATACAAATTGGTTAAAACCGAATATAAAGAAATTGAGGCTGAACGCAAAATTTATGTGAGCGATGAATATTGTACTGATATAACCTTAAATAATCCCACTTCCGAAGAAGTCTGGGAACCGACCGGAGGCGTTTTTAAAGATGTTGTGGAAACCTCACTTTTTGAAAGTGATGATTATGGAGCTTTCGAGTGGTTGTCGGAAGAAGATTCCCGGGTTCCCACTCCTGAATTAATCATAGATAATGTAATAGTGTGGAATAATCGTTGCTACTATACATTAGGTGTTACCAGGACATCCTATATAAAAGACATTCCCGGTGGTAGTAAAGTTTTGATGCCTCCGTACTCAACCTATTATCTAAAAGGAGAAATTACGTATTGTAAACGTGTATGTAATTATATTTTTACTATTGAAAACGTGGGAACAGGTACACAATTTGTGATAAATGGTATCTGGACACAAATAGTACCGATTTCTAGTCATATTATTGGGGGTGATAAACCTGTTTAAACCTTATACAAATCTATGCGAAAAAGTTTCCACAGATTTCATGTATCATTCAGTTACAACCTTGAACGTAACGGTAAAGACATATTGTCGTATCATTTATACAATGTTAATATACGCATACGGTCAACAATTATATAATATATTGAAAAATTTAATTTCAGAAAGATGAATCTCCCTAAATCCTGTTTATATTTTTTAGGTGTTTTGGTTATCCCCCCATTAGTATTTATTCTATATATACACATAGGGTCTTTCTTTCCACGAATAAAAACTTATTATATACCCGAAAAGAATATATTTATAAAAACCATATATAAGCCAAGAGACAAATACGGGTAGATATTGTTTGGTGCATCTGCGGATATAAAGTTGTCGGATACTACGGATTACATAGGTGTAAGAAATGTCAGCAGCAGTCACAGTGTACTTATTCATCCCGATAACGATACAATATGGATTTACGGACAATCGGTGGCTGATTTCTCTGATGATAATGAGAATATCAGAATTAACAGACCTAACAGAATCAATCAGAACAACTATGTGTTCATTAACGGTATAACGGAAAGAGATTCAGTTTTTTTCTACAAAAAAATCAGGTCTGAACCAACTATCATAAAAAAACCATATATAAAAATATCTGTTATAGAATATTTTAACGGGATATGCTTAAAAAATGCGGGGGATAGTATTTATAATAAATTAAAATCCTTATAATGAAGAAAATGTGCAATAGAGATAGAATATTATTATGTATTGCTTTTGTAATCCTTATATCCTCGTGTGCATCAAGAAAACGTTATTCAACAGAATCGTATTTTGTTTCATCAAATCTTGAAAGAATAAAAGGAAAATATTTTATGGATAGAAAGTCCCTATTGGATTTTTTCAATATTAAGGCTTCCGATTATAATGTAAAATCAACCAGTAAGTATTATGAGGTATATGAAACGACAGGAGAAATTTTTAGACCGGTAACAGGCAAAGAAAGATTTCTACAAGATAGTATTGGTTTAGCTTTTATATTATTAAATTTTAATGGAAAAGATTCTTTGAACATTATGTATAGAGATTCTGATTTTTGGTATAAAAAAACATATAAAGGGAAATTAAAGAAGAAGTATTTTGAAATTGTTTTGCAAAATAAGCGATATCCTTTTTTTCCTATAGCATCAAGACATGATGTAGACAAAATAAAAATCGGATTCAGTCAATCAGGAGACCTACTTGTACATAGTTATAGTGAACACTGGGGTACATTCCTGTTATTTGGGGCTCATGCGGGGGGAGATGAATATTCTATTTCCCTAAAAAGATTAAGTGAATAACAGAAGCAGAAACCTACCAGAAAAAAGATACTTGAATATTAAAGTTAATTGTTGAATTTTGAAATAATAATCATGAAAGAAAAAGTATTCATAATTTTAATTTTGACAACGACATCCTTGTCTATCAATGCACAAACACAATTCAAAGTGGCAGACGGATTATATTCCAGTTTACCAGATTCATTAACAAATCAAATCATTAATTCATTTGACAAATTATTGATTAGTATTGAAAAGGAACAATTGGACACCCTGCTGATTGATAATAAAAATATGGATTTAAATCGTAATTTTTTCCGCTACCTGAAAGGAATAGGAAATAGAGATATTACACAAAATTATTTTCAGGCGAAACTCATTAATTTATATCCTGTTGGTAATCGTCAATATATGCTTATGATGTCTTATACTAAAAATGATGAAATAGGACGAATCCTGAATTTTCTGGTGAAAGAGACTAATGAGGGTGTTGTTTTTGCCAATCCATTAGAGTATAACACTAAGTTTTGGAAGACAACTACTGTAGGAACAATTACTTATTTCTATCCTGATACAATTGATGTGGAAAGAGCTGAAGTTTTTAATCAAAAAAATGTTTTAATGGCTAAAAAACTAAATATTCCTGTACGAAATTGGGATGTTTACATGTGCCGGAATTATCAGGAAGCCATTCAAATTCAAGGTTGTTTTTACGAGTTTACCCGTAATGGTGTTTTTAATTCTGGAGATATTATTGATCCTAAAACGCTTTTTTCATGTATGAATGATGAAGATTTTTCCCATGATGTTTTACATATTTATGCTTCACAAATTCGCGGAAAAGAACGGAACTCTGTTGCCGAATGCGGACTTGCCTATTATTGGGGAAATGCATATCATTCGGGGATTGCGGGTAAATCGCCCGGATTAAAGGAATTAATACCCGCAGTTCAACACTATCTTAAATCGAACAAAGAAATAAAGTTATTGGATTTATTTGACGAAAGACCGGATGTGCTTGCTGAATACGGATATCCGAAACCTATCCAAATACATCAAATTATTTCAGGTATTATTTGTAGAGAAATCGAGAGGCAAAAAGGAGTAGAAGGAATTATCGAATTATTGAAATCAGGACGGGGCGATGATAATTATTTCAAAAGTATCAATAAATTGATAGGAATCAACAGGGAGAACTTTGACACCAAAGTTCGTAAATTAATATTTTTGGACTATGACTAATTATACCCTATATTGGCACGTCGGAGATTTGAAGAAGTTAAAATATACCCAATAAAATATAATAAAATGATTGACGAATTGAAAACAAGACCTGTTGAAAAGCGTGATTTTGAGCAAATATGCCAATTCCCGCAAAATGCAGAAGAACTATTTTTTATGTTTCCAAAGGCAGAATACCCATTTACCATAAATCAGTTGGAAACTGCTGTCGGGAATCGATTCGACTCAACAGTAGCTTTGCAAGGTGAAGAGGTTGTCGGATTCGCTAATTTCTATGAAATAAAAGAAAATCACCATTGTTCTATCGGAAATGTTATTGTGAATCCGAAGTTTCGTAAGAAAGGCATTGGTGAGTTCCTGATTAAGACAATGGAGAGTATTGGCATAGAAAAATATAAGGTATCCGAAATGCACCTTTCTTGTTTTAACAGCAATACAAACGGAATATTATTATATTCTAAATTGGGCTACAAACCTTATGCGGTCGAAAAATGGATAGATAAGGGAAATAAACCAATCGCATTGATAGAGTTAAAACGAAAAGTATAAAAAGAGTTTGAACAATACCATCTACTACCCAAATGAAAAA
>DQAM01000389.1 GCA_003523545.1 Dysgonomonas sp. | reverse complement strand
TCCGATCTAACCATAAGCCAAATCGTAAGGAATATATAATATCCATTTTGAACCAACCGGCATCAGCTGCAATGCTTCAGTCCAACCCTTAATTACCTGTCCTACACCAAAAGAAGTAGTCGCTGTTTCGAACTCACTCCCGTCAATGAGAGTGCCTCTATATGTAACATTCACCTTGTCGGCTGCTTTAGGTTTTTCTCCTTTTCCTTCTTTTAGTATCTTATATTGCAATCCGATGGGAAGAACTACTACTCCTTCTTTGGTTTTATTTTCTTCCAGGAATTTTTCTCCCTCCGCTATTTTTTCTGCATACTGAGCTTTTGCTTCTTCTTCTTGCTTTTTAGCCTGAGCCTCCTGTTTCGCCATAGCTTTGGACTGGATAATCTCTGAAGAATTAGATAACAATGGTGTTTGAGATTTAAGCCCTGCCGCTACAGCTGATGCAATTATTCTCTTATCCAGCTTTTGCCCTGCATCTAAAACATTATCCTCATAACCTTTTGCATACTGCTTCAATTGATTACCTACAGAAAGACCCGCATAATATGCGTTTTTGTCGTCCCCTGTAGAATTTATTGCTTCATTTAACGCTTTTAGGAATACATCCATATTTTTAATATTAGCTCTTTTAACAGAATCCACTTTTGCCGGAATCTCATTTATCAGGGCTGCTTTCTTGGCTGAATCCTTTTCAACAGCGATCATTTGTTGAAGCTGCATTTTAAACATGGACGTATCGGTCAATATACCCAATTGCTGCTCCAGTGCCTGCTTTAAACCGGTCTCTATCATATTAGTACCGAAAGCATAAGAAAGACTGTCTATCTCCGTATTCAATGATACATTTGTATTGATGTTTCCGCCACCTTGGCACGAAACAACTAACGAAGCTGTTGCAATAGCTGTACTTAATACAAGAACATTAATTTTTTTCATATTACACTTATAATTTTTGATTTGTTATTTTCTTTATACGATATCAAGGACTTCTACTTCGAATATCAATGTAGAATTAGGTTCTATCGACTGTCCTGCACCTGAAGGCCCGTAAGCCAGATTTGAAGGAATGTACAGCTTCCATTTCGAACCCACAGGCATCAGTTGAAGAGCTTCTACCCATCCCTGTATTACCTGGCTCACTCCGAATGTAGCCGGAGTTCCTCTCTGAACGCTGCTATCGAATACCGTACCGTTGATCAACGTACCGTGATAATGGCATTTAACCTGATCCGCAGCTTTTGGAACCGGGCCGTTACCTTCTTTGATTATCTCGTATTGGAGACCGCTCGGAAGAGTTACCACACCGGGCCTTTTCTTGTTTATTTCAAGAAACTCCTGACCGGCTTTCAGATTGTTATCAAATTTTTCGTTTTGAAGTTTTGTAAAATACTCGTTGATGACAGACTTTGCTTCATCATAACTCATAGATGGTTGATTACCCTTCAAGACATCTTCCAATGCTTTGGTAAATTCCTGAATGTCAATTTTATTTATTCCTGATGTCAGGAAATTGTTACCGATGCTTAATCCCAAAGCATAACTGATTTTATCCATAATCTTGTTTTAGTGGAAATTCCTTTTTAGTTTCCCTTATTTTATTAAAATTTGCAGTTGCAAAAATAATGCTTTTGATTATATTTTCTTTAACTTTCATCTCTGAAAATCAAACATATTTAAGCGTATTTAGTTAAATCTTATAAAAATACTGTATATGAAAAAGATAGTTGTACTGACGGGCGCAGGCATGAGTGCCGAAAGCGGAATCTCTACTTTTCGCGATTCGGGCGGATTATGGGAGCAATACCGCATCGAAGATGTGGCTACCCCAGAAGCTTTCAGCAGGAATCCTCAATTAGTACTGGATTTTTATAATATGAGACGGCGGGAACTATTGAAAGCCTCACCCAACAAAGGACATGCCGGACTAGCGGAAATGCAGGATGAATACGATATTTCGATTATTACCCAGAATGTAGACAACCTGCATGAAAAGGCAGGAAGCCGCCGCGTGCTCCATCTGCATGGAGAACTGATGAAGGCTCGTTCGTCTGTAAATCCGGATTTGATTATCGATATCGACCCGGAGAACCCGGAAATAAAATTAGGAGATAAAGCTCCAGACGGTTCGCAAATGCGTCCGCATATCGTATGGTTCGGGGAGGCTGTGCCTATGATGTACGAAGCTGAAAGGGAAGTCGGTAAAGCGGAGGTATTAGTTGTGATAGGAACTTCGCTGAATGTATATCCGGCTGCCGGACTGGTACATTATGCACCTGCCGGGATTCCTGTATACCTGATCGATCCGCAGGAGGTTGCCGTTCACAGGCAGGGAGTTCATTTTATAAAAAAAGGGGCTTCGGAAGGTGTTGCCGAGTTAAGAAAACTACTGAAAGAGATTATTTAATCTCCTCAAAATCTACGTATTCACCTTCGTCTTTACTGAAAACCTTGTGGTTTTGGTGCGAAGCATCAGTACGGCTATTATTTCTATAATCCTGGCTCCGGCCACCCGAGTATCTCTTTCCGGCAGTGTCCGGTCCTTTCGTAAATAAACGGATAATACCTGAGATAAAGCTGACTCCAAAAAAGAAGATAGCTACCGCAATCATTAATAATATAAAAATAAGAGTACCCATTTGCTTTTATTTTTTCTCTGATTTGTAAATATACAGCGAATGTCTGTGACTGGGAATTCTTTTTCGAAAATTTAACTGGATTTCTCTATCATTCAGATTGTTTCTTAGCCATTGCAGAAGCTAGTACCGACATGATTATATAAATGATAATCCCGGCTGCAATCCCTAATAATCCGCCCAGAACGACCGCTGCTACCATTAAAACAATTAAGAGATAACGAAGTTCATTCCCCCGTAATCCGAAATTTTTAACTTTTAACGAAAACATAGGTATCTCTGAAGTCATCAAGAGGGAGAATATAACAATAAGCACAAGTATACCGTAAAAACTGACCTGCCCGGGAATTGCCACATTATTCGAGCTGAGTCCGTAACAGAGGCTTATCCAGAAAAGTGCGTTTGGAGGAGTCGGAAGACCTATAAAAGAGGTGGTCTGCCGTTCGTCGTTATTGAATTTGGCAAGCCGCAGTGCCGAAAATATAACGAGCATAAAGCTCAGGTAGGGAATGTATTCCGCAAAAGCAAATGTCATATCCGCCATAACCTGCGAATCGGATAAATAACGGAACACCAATAGTGCAGGAGCCATACCGAAACTGATCATGTCGGCCAGCGAATCGAGGTCTTTCCCTATCGGGGAATAAGCTTTCAGCATACGCGCTGCAAACCCGTCGAAAAAATCACAAACGGCTGCAATTACCACCCACGCAACTACCAAAAGGTAATTCCCTTCGAATGCCATTACACAGGCTATACAGCCCGATAATACATTCATACAGGTAAGAATGTTAGGAATATATTTTTTCATTACTGCTGTTTTAGCGGTAGCTCTGCTATTACTGTCTGGTTACCCATTACAAGTTCGTCCATCGTAACAAGTATATTGGTGCCGACGGGAAGAAATACATCTACGCGTGAGCCCAGCTTTATGAATCCCATATGATCGTCGACATGGCCTTCCTCCCCTATTTCGGGATAAGTCACTATCCTTTTGGCCATTGCGCCTGCTATCTGGCGCACAAGGACTTCCGTACCGTCTTTCCTGCGCAAGACAATAGTCGAACGCTCGTTTTCCGTACTGGATTTCGGCAGGTATGCCGCTTTAAAGCGTCCTTTGTGATGCTTTTTGACAACGACCGTACCGTTTACCGGAAACCAATTGGCATGTACATTCAACGGAGACATGAAGACGGAGACCTGCATACGGTTGTCTTTGAAATATTCGGGTTCGTATACTTCTTCGATTGCCACGATCTTACCATCGGCAGGAGACACGACCGAATTGTCCATATCTCCCTCGAACCTGCGGTAAGGGCTGCGGTAAAAATTGACAACCGTGAGGAAAAATATGATGGACGCACCTAATATGACATATGTGAAAAGGCATTTCCCGAAAAAATACAGCAACGGGCCGTTTATCAAAGCTAGTATGATAAACACGACCGTTAGTTCACTACGTCCTTCGTGATGCAGTTTCATTATAGTTTTCCTTTTTAAATTTCAGCCCGTAAAAGTATCTCTATTTACGGATATATGCAAAATAATTAATATTTAGCTTGATTTCTTTTACTTCTTTATAATACGTATAACGTACTGATGGATTCGTTGTTGCATACCCGGCGGATAGCATCGGCAAAAACATCGGCTACAGACAGGATAGTTACCTTTTCGCACTTTTTGGAATAAGGTATGCTGTCTGTGAATAATATTTCAGACAAAGCAGACTGCTCCACCCTCTCCGAAGCAGGATCGGACATCACGGCATGACTGGCGATAGCTTTTACCGAGCGTGCCCCGTTTACGATCATCAGGTCGGCTGCTTTGGTGATAGTTCCGGCCGTATCTACAATATCATCAACAAGTAAAACGTCCATACCGTTCACATCCCCGATTATATGCATTTCGGATATCTCGTTGGCTTTCTTGCGCAGCTTGTAGCAGATAACCATCGGTATACCGAAAAACTTGGCATACGAACTGGCTCTTTTCGTACCTCCCACATCGGGAGTGGCAATCACCAGATTCTCCTTATCGAGGGTATTTATATATTTAGTGAATATGGCTGATGCATACAGGTGGTCTACCGGCACATCGAAAAAACCCTGTATCTGGTCGGCATGCAAGTCCATTGTTATCAGACGGTTTATGCCTGCCGCACTCAGCATATCGGCAATAAGCTTGGCTCCTATCGAAACGCGGGGTTTATCTTTACGATCCTGGCGCGCCCAACCGAAGTAAGGGATAACGGCAACGATAGACCGTGCCGAAGCCCTTTTGGCTGCATCGACCATCAAAAGCAGTTCCATAAGGTTGTCCGAACTGAGATCGGAAGAGCG
>DQAM01000390.1 GCA_003523545.1 Dysgonomonas sp. | reverse complement strand
AAAGAAATTTTCAGCGAGATAAAGGATTATCCTAAAAAAGACATTTTCGATATTTGTGAAGGTTTGTGGAAATCAGGTTACAGCGAAGAATCTTATATAGCGGCTAACCTTGCTTATTATATCCATGAACAGTACGAACCCGGAGATTTTGAAATATTCGCGCATTGGGTAGAATCCTATGTCGACAATTGGGCCTCATGCGATTCGTTGTGTAATCATGCTGTAGGTACTTTTATTGAGATGTATCCTCAGTATATCGATAGACTGAAAGGTTGGACAAAGTCAGAAAATCGCTGGATGAAGCGTGCTTCGGCTGTAACTTTGATAATTCCTGCCCGTAAAGGACTTTTCCTGAACGATATTTTCGAGATAGCAGATACTTTATTACATGACACCGACGATCTGGTTCAAAAAGGATATGGGTGGATGCTGAAGGCTGCGAGTGAATATCATCAAAAGGAAGTATATGAATATGTGCTGTTGAAAAGGAACACTATGCCCCGTACTGCTTATCGTTACGCTCTGGAAAAAATGCCTCCTGAGTGGAGAAATGAGGCTATGAAGAGAGAATAATTTATTCTATAAATTATATTTTCCTGTATTTTGTAGAATTATCCGATGATTCGTATAATTATTTATAGTCGAACAGGCAGAAATGCTATTTTTATAGGTAAATAGAGAATGGGTCTTCACTTATAAATTTAATGCGAATGAATTCAGAGATAAATCTTCCGGGAAACCTGTATGATTATTATCGGAGTAATCCGTCTTTGTTCGGGGAGAAAATCTTTGTCGCAAAAAAAATATTTTATAGTATAGGTCTGTTAGCCTGCATCATACTTTTGATGTTTCCTTCGATTATTTCAGTTTACCCGTGGGTAATACGCATTTTCTTGATTAGCGGAGCTGTTTATTTTAGTTACAGGGTATTTATCGGAGAGAAGACTTTCTTTAATAAGGTTACAGGAGGTGTTATAAAACCCTTAATGGTTAAGAAGATCGATGTAGACCGAATTGGAGAGAAAGATCTTATAGAAACATTTATAAATAAGGATTTTGAGAAAATAGTCTTTCTTACGGAAGCGAAAAAGAAAGCGGTTCAACTCTGTATTCATGAAGACCGGAAAGGAAAGGTTTTTTACTGCCAGCTGGTCAAGTATTTTTCGTCTTCCGGTTTCAGGGCATTGACAGATGTGGTAATTTTGAAAGGTGCGGTATATCATAAATACGAACCTGTAATCAGGTCGATTGGTTAGAAAAGTTGGGAATTAGTTGTATGAGATATAAAAGGAGAATGAATAAATCATTCTCCTTTTATTTAATATTCTGTTTTGTCTTCTTTCTGTTCCCACATCTCGAAAGCTGATATGGCTTCATTTTGCATGAATTGTTTTGATATCAGGCTTCGGAACCGGGGCTTCAATTCTATCTGTTCGTAAATAAAAGAGTCGTCGAATCCTATGTTTTTTGCATCCTGCTTATCACAGCCGTAATACAAACGGTCTATGTGTGCCCAGTAAAGAGCCGACAGGCACATAGGGCATGGCTCGCACGAAGAGTAAATCTCGCATCCGCTCAGGTCGAATGTACCGAGTGATTTGCAGGCCTTGCGTATGGCATTCACTTCTGCATGAGCAGTAGGGTCGTTATCGAGTGTTACGGAATTGGAATCTTCCGCAATGATTTCCCCGTTTTTAACTATCACTGCACCAAAAGGGCCTCCTCCTTTTTCGACACTTTGGCGTGCCAGTTCGATGGCGCGTTGCATATATTTTTCTTCCGGTTGTTTCATCTGCTTATAGTTTATTGTGTTTTAATTCGAAATTTATACTTTCGATGTAATCCAGTATTTCATTACCTCCGATATGGTGTTCGGAAGAGGTCAGGAAAATAGGGGGAAGTTCTTCCCATGTTTCCGATAATTTGTCTTTATATGCTTCCAGGTTTTCTTTTATCCTCGATTTGCTCAGCTTATCTATTTTAGTGAAAATGATAGCAAAAGGAATATCGTTCTCGCCCAGCCATTCCATAAATTCGAGATCGATCTTTTGAGCTTCGTGGCGAATATCCAGCAATACGAAAAGATTAGTCAAGTCGTGCCTGTTGACAATATAGCTATCTATAATGTTTCTAATCATTTCCCGGCCTTCTTTTCCCCGTTGTGCATATCCGTATCCCGGAAGGTCTACCAGATACCATTCGTTATTGATGATAAAATGGTTTATCAGCTGTGTTTTGCCCGGTTTGGAAGAAGTCATAGCTAAACCTTTCCGGTTAGTAAGCATATTTATGAGGGATGATTTACCCACATTCGAGCGTCCTATAAATGCATATTCGGGTTTCCCGTCCTGCGGACATTTAGTATAATCCGTATTACTGATTACGAATTGTGCATCTTTTATAATCATTTTATTATATTTCGGTGAGTAACAAAGATACGATTCTTAACTTGATATAGCAACCCTTTGGATGTGCTATATAAGAATCAGGCTGATTTACTTCAATTTATGTATTTTAAAGAATACACAAACTAAGAATTGAATATATTATTTTAATTACCGTTTTATCTCGTTCCATGAATTTTTGATAAGGTTATTGGTAGTTTTGCTTAATTCAACAGTAAGCGTCACCTCATCTTCTTCCCCGTAATACGGCTTATTTATAATTATACCAGCCTCCCAATTGTCCGGCAAAGCATAGGACATATCTATTATATTCCCTTTTGCCGAATGAAATACGGGTGTTGTTTCAATCTTTTTTAAAAGTAAGGTAAGCATAGCGGTATACCGCGTATTCACCGAGAGGAAAGATATATAGTTGATCAATGCTTCTTTTATTGCTGTCTGATTACTTTCTATAGAAGAAGGAAAAAGGATGTCATAAGAAAAAGTCAGGTATATATTTCTGCATCCTTCCAACACAGCATCTATATGATCTTCGCTCGAATCGAAGTATAAAGTCTCGCGCTGTTGTAATTCATATAAATCGTTCAATCCGATTTTTCTTTCGACTTTATATACCATGTTGTTATTGAAAACAGACATTTCCATGTCTGCCATCGGACATTTAATATAAGAGTGTTCTACCATGTGGCCGTCAAAATACTGGAATATAAGATCGACTTGTTCGGGATCGGATGGATAACTTCCTGTTGTAGAATAATTCTCATACTTACGGTTTTCATGGCATACAGCATATATTCTGCCGTCCTGTACCTTTTTGATTTCCAAGTAAACCATAGAAAACTTTTCGCTTCCGAATATAGAATGGGTTTCTGCTATTTTCCCGTTTTTCATAATAACAACAAGGTATTCGGCACGGAAGCCGTTCCCGCCACTCCCCATTCCTTCATCAATTATCGAGATGAGAAGGTCGTTTTCACCGTCTCCGTTAAAATCAGTGATCCACTCGGCATTTCCGGTAATAATAAAGCAGGATAAAAAACTCATGCCACTTTCATCAGGGATACAATTTTCATCGGCTGAACCAGTGCGGACACTCATTAGAGAGTCGCAAACATATTGAATCAGCCGATCATTATTTTGAGCATGTATATATCCCGCTAATAACAAGAATAAAGCTATAACATATATTTTTAAATGCATCCTCGATGAATTATGGATTAAATTGTTTCTCTATTTTCTTCTTAAGGCATTTATATATCCTTTTTTTACTTCTTTTTTGCCATTGCCTCTTTGCGCAGTTATTACATAATAATATACACCAGTGGAAACAAGCCTTCCGTTATGAGTGCCGTCCCAGCCCCCCGATGGGTCTGTAAATTCATAAACTTTATTTCCCCAGCGGTTGAAGATCGTACATTTAAAATTGAACAGCGATTGGTATTTGATCTTGAACTGGTGCGTACCGTCGAGTATTATATAATTGGGAGCTTCGATTTGAAAATCAGTAATAGAAAACCGCATCGAAGCGCTGCCTGTCGGATCCGCATATTCGTCAGAGGTTTCCAGTGTAACGATGTAATCGCCGGCTTCTTTAAAAATAAACTGGCGGATGCTCTGATCCGTATATCTGACAATTGCATTCTGCGGGTCGGCTGCATTGTAAATGTTCCATATATAAAAGGTAGTGGCCGGATCCACCTCTTCCGCAGAAAATGATATATCTGCCGGAGCGGAAGCCGCTTGTCCCTCTATTTCCGATGTTTGGCTTCCATCGCTATTGGTCATTACGGCATTGATTGTAAGCTGGTAATCCTGCTGAAATGATTTTATTTCTCCTTTTTCAGGTTGTTTTCTAACAGAAGTGTTACTGCTATTTACCGGAAATAGAATAGAAGCGGTCAGTACAAAAAATATGCTTATGATAAATTTATACATACTCATAAAAAGATAAGCCCTCTATTCCGAAGAATGAGGGCTTAAATATATTATATATTCTTGTGATTCGGAATTTTTATCAGATATTTTCTACGTTTTCTGTGAGAACACCCATTTTCCGGAATACACTGGTTATCTTATCCAATGCATAGTCTACCTGTTCTTTCGTATGGGTAGCCATCAATGAGAAACGTATGAGAGTATCTTTTGGCGCAACAGCGGGAGACACTACCGGATTAACAAATACACCTTCTTCGAATAATGTACGTGTAATCATAAATGTCTTCTCATTATCCCGTATAAACAACGGTATAATAGGGCTGGAAGTATGACCGATTTCAAAACCGGCCTGACGGAATCCATCCAAAGCATAATTGGTAATGTTCCACAGCCTTTCTATACGTTCGGGTTCGCTTACCAGTATATCCAGGGCGGCATTAGCCGCGGCTGTAGCTCCGGGAGTACTGCTTGCGCTGAATATATAAGGACGTGAATTGTGGCGGAGAAAATCTATAATAGCTTCATCCGCAGCGATAAAACCTCCGATAGAAGCTAACGATTTGCTGAAAGTACCCATAATGAGGTCCATATCATCGGTCAATCCGAAATAGTCATGGACACCTTTTCCATTGAAGTTTCGTCCGAAAACACCAAGGCCGTGCGCTTCATCAATCATCACGCTGGCGTTGTATTGCTTGGAAAGCCTTACGACTTCGGGCAGGTTGATAACATCCCCTTCCATACTGAATACCCCGTCTACAACGATAAGTTTTATCTTATCGGGTTCACACTTCTGCAATTGCTTTTCGAGCGAATCCATATCATTGTGGCGGAATTTCAATTTAGTAGATAGTGAGGCTCTGTTTCCCTCTATAATGGAAGCATGATCCAGTTCGTCCCAAAGGATATAATCTTCGCGGCCGGTCATCCAGCCTAATACGCCTTGATTTACATTAAACCCTGTTGAATATACCAAAGCATCTTCTTTTCCGACAAATGCAGCTAATTTTTTTTCCAGTTCAACGTGAATATCCAAAGTACCGTTTAAGAAACGTGATCCGGCCATGCCGGTACCATACTTTCTGGTGGCGGCAATTGAGGCTTCTACAACTTTTGGGTGATTGGTTAAACCTAAATAGGCATTTGAGCCAAACATCAGGATTCTTTTTCCATTAATAGTTACTTCTGTGTCCTGATCGCTTTGAATTTCCCTAAAATAAGGATAGATACCTGCTGCACGGGCTTTTCTGGCAGCGTCATATCTATATAGCTTATCACTTAATAGGCTCATATTTAGAATTATAATAAATAAAATATTAATTATAACTGCTCCGGGAAAAACGC
>DQAM01000391.1 GCA_003523545.1 Dysgonomonas sp. | reverse complement strand
ATCGACAGATACTTATGAAGATGTTGCCCGTAAAGTACACGAATTGGAGTACGAGCATTTTCCAATCGTAATAGAACAGGTGATAAAAAGAGATTTAATATCATGAGGGTATAAAAGCTTTATCTCCTATAATTATTGTTGATTTATTTTTCTTTTATCTGTAAGGATTTATATCATCAGGCTCTTATTTTCCCTTAAATTCTGTACATATCCATACTGTTTCTCAAAAAAATCAATCTGCAATTCTTCACTAGAAGAAGATATTAATCTGCTTTGTTTCTTATGGGATTCTAGATATTTCCGGTGCAGCTGGCATAATTGCTGGTCATAACACATTATTGGATAAAGGTTGTTTTGATAGATATGCGCATATAACTGTGTATCTGTTTTTATTGAAACAGAATTGGTATAAATATTTCTTTCTGCCAGAAAATACTGGTTTTTATCGCTATTGTATCTATTCTCTATGATTTCTTTTTCTACAGCATTTAGTAAATGTTCCATATCTTTTGCAATGTTATCCAGTTCGTTGTCATCAATGAGCTTGCGTCTGTAATAATATTGTATCTCATATATCGTATTTAAAAAAACATGGCGGTCAAGTATAGATGTCCTATATGTATTATCCATTTTCCGCATCAAATCAGCAAGCTTACTCTTAATTTCAAATATGGTTTGCGGTATATCGATCTCTTTCATTTTGTTTTTTAGATGGGATATATCGCTCTGCTGAAGAAATTTATAATAAAAGAATCGGAATAAGTTGTCGAAATGGAAAGTATATACAAACCATAGATTATTAATAGTTATTATCATGTATCTCATTTTCATTTCTTGTTCTGAAAGCAGAAGATTATAATACTCGCCTAATGAATTGAGGATAGCGGTGGATGTGTCCTCATTAAAATAATCGCCAAAATCAAAAATGTACTTTCTTCTCGATTGCGAATGGATAACTTCGTCTACAGAAAAATTCATTTCGCGGGCTAGAACTGCTATTTCATCATAAGTGAAAGGCAGGGTGCCTTTAAGCCTGCGGTATGCAGAGCCCTTACTAATATGTAATACCTGCATAATGTATTCTACCGGCTTCATGTTGCCGGGTATGCTGCTGACGATTTTATATATAATTTCATTTCTAATTTGCTGCATACTTTCCCATTTTTGATGTAAATACGAGTCGGAGGGGTAGAATCTTGCATCGGATACATTTTATGAATCAGATTTGATACAATTGAAAAGATGTAATTATTCTCCTGGTCATATGTGGATTATTTTTCATCAATACTCCACATATGTTATATCCCTTTATAATGCAAAAATACAAACTTTTAATCAAAAGACCCTTTATTTTGTATTGTAAATGAACAGTTTGTAATAAAGGATACTGGCTATGAAAATTATCAAATATTTGTTAAATTCCACATGTTTATTACTTATCTTCTCCATAAATCCGATACGTGCCCAGGTAACTATCGGATCGGATATTGAGCCTAGGAATGGAACCATACTGGATATAAAGCAAAACAGTAATACAGGGCATAATCCAAATGCAGAGGGAGGTCTTGGCCTGCCACGTGTCAGGCTTGTTAATCCAAATACCCTTACTATAGATAGTGATACCGAAAAAAGCAAGTATATAGGGGTCACCGTATATAATACAGGTAATGCGGGTGTTCCGGAAGGATTGTATTTCTGGGACGGGAATACATGGAGACTGAGTGTCTCGGTAAGTAGTTACGGGAATGACGGACAGTTCCTCAAAAGTGACGGTAAAGGATCTTTTGACTGGTCCACGTTCGTGATGCCTGACTATAAGTACCATAGGCCCACACAAATATCGGTGCTCAAGAGCGCCAATGTAAAACCCGAATCATACAGCTACCAAAGGCTTACAGATGGTGGGACAGGTAGCTTCGGGGGGGCAACACCATCCGCTGCATTCGAATACCTATATTCTGATGAACTGAATATTTTATCTGAGACGGCAAACGAAAAATATTTATTTATAGGAATTGCCGCTACCACCAGAACCAAAACGATAAATAATAATGTGCCACGTACAAGTTATTGGCAGATTGTAGGGATAGATATCGACCTTACTGATAAGAATGGTTTAAATGTAAGGACTCTGCAAAAAAACCAACGGTTATATAAGACGGCAGGCGGCAGCGATTTGAGAAGCTATGTGGATCTTTTCACCATCGTGCCTATAACCGGAGTCGGAAAAGGAAGCTATACATTAAAGATAAAAGTATACAATGTCGAAAATACTTTTTCAAGAAACACAGGTTCAGAAGGAGGAAATTTCGTTACGACCGAAACAAGATTTTATGATATAAATTTAGTGGATATAAACTTTATCCTGTACGAGGATGATTAATATAATTACCATAAGGTATAAACCGCAAAGAAATTATTTTATATCATAAATCAGTTTCAACTTTTTATACGGATGCTAAATTTAAATAATATGAAAAAAAAAATATCATTAATCGTCCTATCTCTCTTGTTATTTTTACCTGCTGTCAAAGCACAGGTAACAATCGGTTCACACGAATCTCCACGAAAAGGTTCTTTGCTGGATCTCCACCAAGACGGCACGACGCAGAAAGGCCTCAGATCGGAAGAGCG
>DQAM01000100.1 GCA_003523545.1 Dysgonomonas sp. | reverse complement strand
GATTATCAGATGTTTTTTCACTGATAACGCGAAAAGAAAAAGAACCATCTACATTTTCGGCTTTTATGACTAACACGGGGCCTGTAATATGGAATATTGCCCAACCCATGCTTGTCGGGTTGATCATTAAAAGAATAAAATCATTATTTAAAAGGAAGAAAAAGAAGAAATGAAAATTTCTTCTTTTTTTACGAATGAAGTGCGACGCTTATCATGCTGTATGTGCCTGATATCAAACCTACTACACCTATAATAATCAATACTACTCCCAATATATTATTAAACACTTTCAAGCCTCTCGGATTAAAACGGGAGCGTACTTTATCTACAAGTGTAGAAATAAAAAACCACCAAAGAACTGCACCTAATCTTATGCATAATATACCGGCTATGTTCCTGGATGCATTACCCGGCGTGATAAAATTGAAACGGGCAAACATCGCTATAAAGAAAAACAGGATTCCTATATTGGATAAGTTCAGAAAAAATGAAGATACCAGATTTTTCCAGTAAGGAGACTTCTGATCGTCTTGCTTTAATAGTTTTTTTACGGGGTTAGACTGGTAAATGAAATAACCTACTAACAACAAAAGAAGACTCCCTATAATTTGTAAGGGGTAATGGTTCTCAAGGATGAAATCCATTATTATGCTGACACCTAGTCCCGATATGATAGCATATATAAGATCTGAGATTGACGCTCCTATACCTGAAATGAAACCGTGAAACCGCCCTTCATGTAAAGTTCTCTGCACACATAATACACCGATCGGCCCCATAGGTGCGGAAACTAAAATTCCTATAAAAAGTCCTTTCAGTATTGTTTCAATCATTATCTGAATACTTTTTGACTATTTCTAATACAAAGATAGACAGCATTAGCATAGTTTACGAAAAAAATAAGATAATTTAGCAATTATCTTATTCTTAATATCTGTGTGTTTTATTAATTAAAACTTGCTGTATACCAATTCGATCCGCATATTTTCTTCATCATTCCTCAATACAGCGGTAGTAGGCAGCATCGTATGATAGACGTTTACTAATTCACTGCCGCCCGTAGAATTATTATAAGAATACTGCGTTGTCACAGGCAATACAGCATAAACAATATTCTCTACACCTTTGTTTTTATATTCTGACACAAGAGGAGATATATTACCGAATGTATAGGAATTAGTAGAAGCTGACCTTGTTGCCAGCAATGCATATTTATTTTGCATATTTCTCGGATAGGGTAATTTACGTCCTTTAAAGAAAGAATCTATAGAGTCTTTAGGTATGAGTAGTAAAGACTCGGGATTTCCTAAGGAAAAATCAGAATCATCTTCTTTCTCGGTATATCCTTTTAAAGAAAACAATACAGAATTTATGGTTGTCATATTTTTTTTCTCCATATTATCCGCTATCTGTGATATGGGAAATACAACTTCGGTATATACACCTGCAGGGCTTTTCAGATAAACAGCATCTGTACCTTCTACAAACAATTCCTCAGGATTCTTATTTTTTATATGATTTAACTGAATCACCTCAGGAGTCACTGATAAAGTGAAATAAGTCTCTCTGATGGTATCCTGAGTACCATCATGATTTCCTTTTATATGATTGTATTTGTAATATATATCGATACTGGTATATTCAACATTTATCAAGCTTCCGGTACCCGAAGTGGTAGTTACATACATCCCTTTAAAATACTCGTTAAATGATTCTTCATCATTAAAAATACCGTTTTTCCATGAATCATAAATAGATTGTCCAAAAGGAATCCCAAGATCCGATGTTATCGAACGGAATTTTGTCGAACTGCTGCTCGATGATATTACCTCACTACCGGCTATTGTATATGCCCTGCTGGTAAGAGGGTTTTGCATATCGCTATACTCAGACGGATCTATATCTGTATAGTAATTTTCCGTCAAGGCACGATCAACAGGATATACCGTAAGCCCCATAGGAGCAAGACTGTCACCTTGGTAATTTACGAAGTCTAAACTAAAAAGAACTGAATCGATACTAATAACATTATCCTGAAACTTAGCTTCTTCCGGGAATCTAAACTGACATAGATAATC
This sequence comes from Dysgonomonas sp., assembly GCA_003523545.1. Classification (GTDB taxonomy): domain Bacteria; phylum Bacteroidota; class Bacteroidia; order Bacteroidales; family Dysgonomonadaceae; genus Dysgonomonas_A. Next base: position 7,721 of record DQAM01000100.1, on the reverse strand, counting down.
GGATTTGACGGTACCGAACATATCGTCTTCATATTGCCCCAGTGCTCCGTTCACAGTACGGGCATAAATACGATCGTGCATGGAAACTGTTTTGGCAACTAAAGGAATAGTATCTGTAGCAGTTGTAATATGGTCGCTTGGAGGTTGTATGGAGCCTCCTACTGAGTTCAGATCATCATCACAAGATACTAATCCTATAAAAGACAATAAAGAGAATAAAGCGAATACCGTCTTATTGTTCATTCGATGTCAAATATTAGTTTTAGACGCCAAAGATGAGAAAAATTACTAATTTGTAAAAACAAATCAGGCTTTTTCATTTTTTTTATGAAATTAAATTACAAACTATCATAAAATTGGTTGATGGCATCTACAGATTCTGTAAGTGTAGCTTGATAAGGGAGGAATTTAATTTTATTTTTTTCTACTAAATTCAACAAGCCGGGATTAACACTTTCTTCACATTGAATTACTCCATCCGAATACTTCATTGCAAAATCCGAAAGTTTCAGGAAGTTTACATCTCCATCTGCAATATCTTTCACAGATTTATCCGTAATACCGTCTAGTTTCAGTTTAGAAGAGAACTTATCTGAAAATGGTTTTGTAAAATCATCATTATAAAGTGAATAGACCACTTTTGTATCCTTAAAGCAAGGGTCGTCGGCAAATGCTGTCTTGATATATAATGGCGTGAGAGCCGTCATCCATCCGTGACAATGAATTACATCGGGTATCCAACGAAGTTTTTTTATCGTTTCCAGCACTCCTCTGACATAGAATATGCTTCTCTCGTCATTATCGTCATACTCTACTCCATTATCATCGGCTATCGTATTTTTACGGCTAAAGAAATCATCGTTGTCGATAAAGTAAATCTGCATGCGGGCCGATTGAATAGATGCCACTTTTATAATCAACGGATGATCGGTATCATCGATTATAAGATTCATCCCCGACAAACGGATCACTTCGTGCAACTGATTGCGGCGCTCGTTTATATTGCCGAATTTAGGCATGAATGTGCGTATCTCTTTGCCTTTTTCCTGAATGGCCTGAGGGAGATATCTACTATTATTTGCTAATGGGGATTCTGGAAGGTAAGGAAAAATCTCTTGTGTAATAAATAATACTCTCTTAACGTTCATCTGCTGATTACTTTCTTTATTTTGGTGTACAAAGATAATAAAAAAAAATCTGGTTTTAAACAAAAATTGGGTTCTGAAAATGAACCCCTATACGAATTGAAACGATTTTTAATAAATCAAATGCTTATAAAGTTTCATTTCTCATATTTATTTAGTTGCTTTGCAGTAAATTTCAGAAACTATTAGTTTGAATAAGCTATATGTTAGTAATAGAGACTGTTTCGGGGTTACGGGATATTATTAATCCACTCAGGAAAGAGGGTAAATCAATAGGATTTGTACCGACTATGGGGGCGCTGCATGAAGGTCATTTATCTTTGGTTCAAAAATGCAAAGAAGATAATGATATATGTGTAGTAAGTATATTTGTAAATCCTACCCAATTCAATAATAAGGAAGATTTAGAAAAATATCCCCGTAATGTAGACAAAGATGTAGCAGCACTAGATAGTGCAGGGGCAGATATGGTATTTACTCCTTCCGTAGAAGAGATATATCCCGAACCGGATAACCGCCAGTTTGACTTCGGACAACTGGATAAAGTGATGGAGGGTAAATTCCGCCCGGGACATTTCAACGGAGTAGCACAAGTGGTAAGCAGGCTGTTCGATATCGTAAATCCTGCCCGTTCTTATTTTGGTGAAAAAGATTTTCAACAATTGGCAATCATCAGGGAAATGGTCCGCCAGTACAAGATACCGGTCGAAATAATTGCAATGCCTATCAAAAGAGAAGAGAGCGGACTTGCTATGAGCAGCCGCAACGAAAGGCTATCAGAAAAACAGAGGTCGGATGCCTCTAATATATATAAAGTCCTCGCTGAAAGTAAAGCTATTGCTAAAGACAAATCTGCTGCTGATATTATTGATTACGTTGTAGACTCTGTAAACCAAACGGAATCTTTAGATGTTGAATATTTCGATATTGTCGATGGTAATACATTACAGAGCATTACTAACTGGACCGATACTGATTACGCCGTAGGATGCATCGCCGTATTTTGCGGGGAAGTCAGGCTAATAGACAATATAACTTATTTTAAAAAATTAAATAATGGGACTGTAACCACAGTATATATATAAAATGCAAATAGAAGTTCTAAAATCAAAAATCCACCGGGTAACCGTAACAGATGCCAATCTCAATTACATAGGCAGTATCACTATTGACGAAGACCTTATGGATGCAGCTAATATGATAGCCGGAGAGAAAGTGTATATTGTGAATAACAATAACGGTGAACGTTTCGAGACCTATATCATTAAGGGAGAGCGCGGCTCAGGTACCATACGGCTGAACGGTGCTGCTGCACGCAGGGTACAGCCCGGCGATATCATCATCATCATATCGTATGCCATAATGGATTTTGAAGAGGCCAAAACATTTAAGCCCTGGATAGTCTTTCCGGATACTAAGACCAATAAACTTGTCAAATAGGTAATTTAATTTACAAATTATACGATTAGGATGTTATTTATGAGGTTCATCCTATTTTTTTTGCACTCAACTTGCATTAATTAATATGTCTTATTCTTACAAAGATATATGGAAAGTAAGCCTTCCTATTATGATGGGGCTGCTGATCCAAAATGTAATACAGATAACCGATTCCATCTTTTTGGGGCGTGTAGGTGAAATCGAGTTCGGAGCTTCCGGGCTTGCCGGTATATATTATATGGCATTCTTTATGCTGGCCTTCGGATTCAGTATGGGTGCACAGATTATGATCGGTCGAAGAAACGGGGAGCGCAACTACGACCAGATAGGTAATCTCGTTGTACAGGGAATGCTGTTCCTGCTGGTATTTGCAGGGGTATTATTTATTTCATCCAAATTCTTTTCCAATAGCCTGCTGCCCCTGTTTATAAAATCTCCACAGGTGTATGAGGCTGCCAATACTTATTTAGATTGGAGAACTTATGGTTTCTTCTTCTCTTCATTAAATATTATGTTCAGGGCATTTTATGTAGGTATTGCCCGCACATCGGTGCTGACTCTTAATGCTGTCGTCATGGCTGTCGTAAACATAATATTCGACTACGGACTTATATTCGGTAATCTCGGCATGCCTCAATTAGGGATTGCAGGGGCTGCCATTGCTTCAGTGGTTGCTGAAATAGCATCAGTTATATTTTTTACCATTTACACTTTTAAGGTAATCGATTTTAAGAAGTATGGGTTTAATAAAATAAAATTTGAATTTTCTGTCGTACGCCGAATACTCAGCTTGTCAATATTTACAATGGCTCAATATGCTATTTCGTCATCTACCTGGTTTATCTTCTTCCTGGCGATAGAGAATCACGGGGAAAGGGCTCTGGCGATTACGAATATAGTGAGGACATTCTATATGATATATTTTATCCCGATGAATTCTTTGTCAACTACGGCAAACACATTGGTCAGCAACACTGTGGGAGCAAAGAAGTACGAAGAAGTCCTGCCTCTTATAAAACGGGTCTGCATATTCAACCTGACCGTCATTTTGGTGATGGCGGGCATTACGGCTGTGAATCCAGAATTCTGGATTTCGCTGATTGCTTCCGACAAAGACATATCGCTGGTACATGAAACCGTCAACCCGCTGTATGTATTGTTATTCGCACTACCTATATGCAGCCTGGGGACTGTTTTATTCAATGCAATATCCGGTACGGGTAATACCAAAGTCGCTTTGGTTTTCGAAACTATTACTATCATATTGTACGTATTTGCTATGTACATAATCATCATACATAATCAGGCATCTGTTGCTGTCAGCTGGACGGTAGAATATGTTTACTGGGGAACCCTGATGATATTATCATTCTTATACCTGACACGCGGTAAATGGCAGAATAAGAAGATTTAAAGAAAAGATAGCTGCCACATTAGTGTGGCAGCTATCTTATTAATCTTTTAATATATAACTGTTAAATATTAGGTTACCACCAAGGAAGAGTAAATTCCCAATACATAGGACTGCCGCCCCAGAATCTACCAATTTGAATAATATCATAAGTATAGGAAGGTCCACCCATTTTATGCGTTAACTTAATTCTCATAGGAACATAGTATACTGTTAATGTATTCGGTGAAATATTACCAGAATCTTTATACAGATTAAAACACCAGCGTACCGGCGTCATGCTACCTATATAATATTCTCCTTGGTATCCCATATATCTTAGCGGATAAAAATTACCCGGACTTTCCTCATATAAGAAATATATTCCGCCGCTTGCATTTGTTTTGGGATATCTTTCGATATTATCGAAAGCATAGTGCAGCCAAGAAAAATCATCCGGCACAAAAAATTCCACGTTATAATTTGTCTGAATCTGCTGAGGAGTATATCTTTCGGACAATATATTATAAAATACGAGATTGTTACTGTACTCTATATCTATATAGACAGCATTTGAGGAACGGGTAGTCATTCCAGTAGGATACACACGGAAGACATCTGCGGGCGGATTTTGAACAACAACATTCGATGCTGGTTCGTCAAACATCTCATCACTCTGGCAGCTTACTAATAATACAGTAAGTGATAACAACAAAAAGTTAGATAATTTTTTCATTTTGTAGTTTTTAAAATTGAACATCTATTAATGGGTTTATAAAGTTTACTTCTTATCTAGAGAGAGTATATAAATAGATAAATTAGAGTTTTGCTATTGTTAATACATTATTTATTTAAATCTGCGTGTTAATACAAATATAATAAAGTATTTCAATATTAACAAATTTTATAAATAATATTTATGATTGAATATAGCTGTTATACTTTCAAATAAAATAGACTTACTTTCCTTACGAAAATCCTTTTTTAGTACCTTTGTTTCGATTTTATAATAGCTGAGATGCAGAATACACAATATATATCATCTAAACGTTTTGCGGATCTAGTATTGGATATAGGTACATTCCTGCTGGCATCTGGGGCTCATTGCGGACGTGTGAGTACGAATATCAGGCGTTTAGCTGAGACATGGGGTTTCAATATTCATTTTCAGCCGACCTTCAAAGGATTACTTGTTTCTGTCCAAAACCTTAATGACAAGAGTGACAGCATCACTTTATTCAGAGAAGCTCCTTCACATTCGGTACATCTGCAAGTCTTAACGGAAGTAAGCCATCTGACGTGGAAGGTATACGAAGAGAAACTTTCCATTGAGGACACTGAACGGGCATTCGGCAAGATAAAGTCTATGCCGCATTACAATTGCTGGATGGTATCATTAGCGGTAGGGCTATCCTGCGCCGGATTGTGTCTTTTTTCGCTAGGGGATTACCTCAATGCTATCATTGCTTTTATGGGAGCTTTCATTGGCTCTGTATTTAGATACAGAATTGCACAGATGAATTTTAATCCGATGATACCCATTACTCTTGCAGCATTTGCGACAACTTTGATAACCGGGCTGGGTACCATATATAACATCGGGGCATATCCCGAAGCGGCAATGGCTACTGCAGTCCTGTATCTCATTCCCGGTGTACCGCTGATAAATACCGTAATCGACTGGATAGAAGGATATCTGTCGTCAGCCGTGAACAGGGCTATGTTTGCAGGATTGATTCTTCTTTCCATAGCTGTAGGAATGACATTGTGTATAACTATGCTTGGAATTGATAATTTTAGCTTATAAAGTTATGGAGTGGACAGATTTGATACCAGCTATAATAAGGGACTTCATAATCGCATTTACGATTGCAGTCTGTTGGGGAATTTTATTCGGATCTCCTAAACGCATACTATATGTGGCCGGATTATTAGGAGGCATGGGACATTGCATCCGTTTTATACTCTTACAGCTTGATATGGGATTGATTACAGCTACATTGGCCGGATCGGTAGCTATCGGGTTCATAGGAATCTTTGCGGCACATCGTGTAGATAATCCCCCGGTAGTGTTCACCATGCCGGCATGTATAACCATGATACCGGGTATGTTCGCTTATAAGACCATGCTGGCAGGAATTAAAATGACCGATCTGAATAGTGCCCATGCCGATCCTGCTATAATGACAACTATGTTCCACAACTTTGTACTGACAGTATCTTTGCTTTTTACCCTGGCAATAGGTATAAGCATTAGTGCATTGCTTTTCAGAAAGAACAGTGTGAAAGGTATTTCATTGAAACAAAGCCTAAAAGATATTACACGAATTAGATAAAATATCAATCCAACCCGGTAATTCCCATCTGCTTCATCAGGAAAGTAGCATTCATATTTTCTGCGATGCCTTCTCTCATTTTGTAAGTAAAAGACAAATGCTCGTTGGTTATATCCGCTTCAAAACGATAATTCTTGACATTATCGGGATACTCTTTCTCCAGCTGGCCCAATAATAAATCGTGCGTAGCAATTATACCGTTACCATCCAGTGAAATCAATTGTTTCATAAGAGCTAATGAACCTTTCTGCTTATCTACCGAGTTAGTCCCTTTCAGTATTTCATCCAATATGATAAATAACTCTTCTCCCGATTGAAGCCTGTCGATAATCATTTTCAGGCGTTTCAATTCTGCAAAGAAATACGATTCATTATCAGCCAATGAGTCGGCTGTACGAAGATTAGTAACTAATCTACCCGGATAAAACACTAAGGATTGTGCGCATACGGGTGCTCCTGCACAGGCCAAAGTATGATTAATACCGATTGTCCGCAGATATGTACTTTTTCCGGCCATATTTGCTCCTGTAATGACCATGAAATAAGGTGTGCTAGAGATATCCACATCATTTCGTACACATATATCCCGATGGAGTAACGGATGTCCCAATGCCGAGCCTTTGAAAATAAATTTATCGGCTGTTCCGGGGTACACGTAATCCGGATGATTAAATGCAAATACAGCCCACGAGACCAATGTATCGAACCGGGCTATAGCATCGAACCATACCTGGATATTTTCTTTATTATTCAATGTCCACGATTCCACTTTAACCGCATATCTCACATTCCACAATAATACAGGATTGATAATTAATAATATCGGATATGCCTCAGACATCATCAGATTATTATGCAGAGAACGGAGTTTTTCTATCGATTTGGATGCTGAAGTCTGGGTTTTTAATTTTTGTTGTATAGATTGGAGTTCCTGCGATTTAAAATTTTCATTTTCGATGACTTCGAACAGTTTGGAATAAGTACCCAGTACTTTCGATTTACGATCGAATATGGCAATAATCCGTGAAGCTTTTTTGTGAGGTATTGTACTTATGGCAAATGTAAGAAGATACAACGGAACGAAAAGTACACCCGGCGCCATTTCCAGGTACACTAAAATTCCTAGTATCACATACATCAAAGGAAAAATATAAGTCAGGCTTTTCCAAAATATACTATCATTAAGCAAAGAAGTAAAAGAAAAAGACTGGGCGAAATCTTTCGTATTGAGGGTATCGATTTCGGTATTTTGGCCGATTGCTCTGAAATGGTCCAGAATTTTTGGATTCTGCCTTAGTTCTTCTATAGCTTCCTGACGCATCCGGATTTCCTCTTTATCTTCCATTGGAAAAATCAAAGTATCGGCCAGCGCATCTTTTCCAAAAGAAGTTAAGATCGGAAGAGCGTCGT
>DQAM01000090.1:4327-6703 GCA_003523545.1 Dysgonomonas sp. | reverse complement strand
CTTGAACTTTATCCTCTGTTTACCGTTTAGTAAGCAGGGGATTTTATCTTAACAAAAAAACGGCACGCTATGAATTGAAACATCTCTAACTCTTTGACAATAACAGGATGAATGGCAAAGCACTATAAAATATCCGGTAATTTGTTTTCGAAGGGCTGTGTTACTCTTTTCCAGGGGCATAAAATGAAAAATACCGACAAAAAAGGTGATATTTTCGTCCGGTATTTTAGTATGTAATTAATAAAAACTATTATCTTTGTGGAGGTTAATTAAAGGAAAATCACCGTTCGAGTTAAAAGCACATTTATATTTTCGGATAAGAAACCGGCATTAATCTATATAAAGAGAATCTTATAACCCAAAAGCAGATGAAATTAGATACCCTAACAGCCATCAGCCCGATTGATGGTCGTTATCGTAACAAAACAGAACAGCTGTCTGAATATTTTTCGGAATATGCACTCATCAAGTACCGCGTTTATGTAGAAGTGGAATACTTTATCGCGTTGTGCGAACTACCTCTTCCTCAACTGGAAAATATCGATAAGTCAGTTTTTCCAGACCTGAAAAAGATTGTCTCCGGTTTTTCAGAAGGCGATGCCGCCCATATCAAAGAAATAGAGAATACAACGAATCACGATGTCAAAGCCGTTGAATATTTCATCAAAGAAAAGTTCGATACACTTGGACTTTCCGAATACAAAGAATTTATCCATTTCGGACTGACATCACAGGATATAAACAATACATCTGTGCCCCTTTCATTAAAAGAAGCTCTGGACGAGGTTTACTATCCGCTTATGGAAAGTCTTACCGAAAACCTCCGCTCAAAAGCAGAAGAATGGAAAGACATACCTATGCTGGCTAAAACCCACGGACAGCCGGCTTCTCCGACACGACTCGGCAAAGAAGTCATGGTATTCGTTTCCCGGATCGGGAAACAATTGGAATTGATGAAACAGATTCCGCTCTCTGCCAAATTCGGAGGTGCCACAGGTAATTACAATGCGCATAAAATTGCCTATCCTCAGTATGACTGGAAAAATTTTGGCAATAAATTTGTAGCAGAGAAACTGGGACTTGAACGTGAAGAATATACAACCCAGATATCCAATTATGACAATCTGGCTGCCATATTCGACTCGTTGAAACGCATCAATACGATAATGATCGACCTAAACAGGGATTTTTGGCAATATATATCGACCGAATATTTCAAGCAGAAGATCAAGGCAGGAGAAATCGGTTCGTCCGCTATGCCTCATAAAGTCAATCCCATCGACTTCGAAAACGCCGAAGGAAATCTGGGAATTGCCAATGCGATACTTGAACACTTGTCTTCGAAGCTGCCCATATCGAGATTGCAGCGCGACCTGACAGATTCGACCGTGCTGCGCAATATAGGGGTACCCATGGGACATATCGTAATTTCCCTGCAGAGTACATTGAAAGGACTCGACAAGCTTCTCCTCAACCGGGAAGCACTGGAAAAAGACCTGGAAAAGAACTGGGCAGTTGTAGCTGAAGCTATACAAACCATATTGAGACGTGAAGGTTATCCCAAGCCATACGAAGCATTGAAGGAACTGACACGCACCAATGAGAGTATAACCGCTAAATCAATTACTGAATTTATAAATAAACTGGAGATTGAAGACGATGTAAAGAATGAACTATTGGCAATTACTCCTCACACGTATACGGGGGTATGATCTATTTTAAGCCGCGAGGCTGATTAACAATTAATTAAAAGAAGTATTATTAAAAAATTTAATTCTAATTACAAATGATTACAGATAGAGATAATGAACGCCGCGATGGCTATTCATCGTCTACAAACAGAAATGGACAAGGCGAGGTAAAGAAAAAACGTCCGCGCGTAGGGGATACCCGTACAACTGTAAATAGGGAAAGTAGTAATTATAACAATAACCGTAGTAATAACAACTCTTACCAATCAAACAGAGACAGTGGCAGCGGCGGCTATCAGCGAGGCGGCGGAAGCGGCTATCAGCGAAGCGGCGGAAGCGGTTACCAGAGTGGAGGCGGTTATCAAGGCGGAGACCGCAATAATAACAACCGCAGACCGGTTTCACGTAACCAGAACCAGCGCGGAGCTGCTCCGACAGGACAGAAATTCATGAAGAAGCCTAAGCAGCTTGTAAAACCGGTTAAGTATAAAGAGAATATCGATCCCGATACACTGATCCGCTTAAACAAATATCTCGCTAATGCAGGCGTTTGCTCAAGACGTGAAGCGGATGCTTACATCGCAGCCGGAGTGGTAAAAGTAAACGGAGAAGTAGTGAACGAACTGGGAACAAAAGTAAGAAGAGGCGACATGATCAGCTTCCACGACCAGCCCGTTCGTCTCGA
>DQAM01000090.1:1362-4228 GCA_003523545.1 Dysgonomonas sp. | reverse complement strand
TTCGTCTCGAAAGCAAAGTGTATGTATTGCTCAACAAGCCGAAAAATACAGTAACGACATCGGACGATCCGCAAAACCGCAAAACGGTAATGGATCTCGTGAAAGGCGCTTGTCCCGAACGTATCTATCCGGTAGGAAGACTCGACAGGAACACAACAGGCGTATTGCTCCTGACTAACGACGGAGACCTGGCATCCAAACTGATGCATCCGAAGTATGTGAAGAAAAAAATATACCAGGTAAGGCTAGACCGTGACGTGGCAATCGAAGACATGCAGGCTATAGCGGACGGTATCGAACTCGACGACGGAGAAATACATGCAGATTCCATAGCATACGTAGGCGAAGACGTGCTCAACGAAGTGGGACTTGAAATCCACTCGGGACGTAACCGCATCGTGCGCCGTATTTTCGAGAAACTGGGTTACCAGGTATTGAAACTCGACCGGGTATATTTTGCCGGGTTGACCAAAAAGAACCTCGGAAGAGGAAAATGGAGATACCTGTCGGCACAGGAGGTAAATATGCTCCGTATGGGTGCTTTCGAATAAAAGACACTAAATATTGACAGTAGGGGCGGACTTACGTGTTCGTCTGTTAATTGCGGGCAAACATATAGGTTTGCCCCTACTTGTAACTTATAAAAATACAGGTTCATTTAAATAATACATATTATGTTCTCCCCGGTAATAAAATCCGGGAGGGTTTAACTTTTTGAAACTAAAAAAACAATGGAAACAATACGTAGAACTAAAATTTCAGACCTGCTCCGCGACGGGCAGTTCGGGACCACAGTCAGTGTTAAAGGATGGGTAAGAACCCGCAGAGGCAACAAACAGGTAAGCTTTATCGCTTTAAATGACGGTTCTACTATAAATAATTTACAGATTGTTGCGGATATAGAGAAATTTGGAGAAGATGAACTAAAACCTATCACCACAGGTGCCTGCCTTCACGTTACAGGCAAATATGTGGAATCGCAGGGAAAAGGACAGAAAGGAGAAATCATTGCTGACCATATAGAAATATACGGTACTGCCAGCCCCGAAACTTATCCCCTGCAAAAGAAAGGCCATTCCCTCGAATTTTTAAGGGAAATTGCACATCTTCGCCCACGTACCAATACATTCGGAGCCATCTTCCGTATGCGCCACCATATGGCGTATGCCATCCACAAATATTTCAACGATCATGGCTTTTATTACTTCCATACACCGATTATCACAGCTTCGGATGCGGAAGGAGCCGGGTCGATGTTCCAGTCTACCATTCTTGACTTTAACAATACACCCCGTACCGAAGACGGTAAGGTGGATTATACACAGGACTTTTTCGGACGCCAGACCAATCTGACAGTATCGGGACAACTCGAAGGCGAACTGGGAGCTATGGCTCTCGGTGCTATTTATACTTTCGGGCCTACTTTCCGTGCCGAAAATTCCAATACGCCCCGGCATCTGGCCGAATTCTGGATGATAGAGCCGGAAGTTGCATTCTACGACATCCACGACAACATGGATCTTGCCGAAGATTTCCTGAAATACCTCATCCGTTATGCGTTGGAACATTGTGCCGATGACATTGCTTTCCTGAACGAAATGTATGACAAAGAACTTCTCGAAAGGCTGAATTTTATCGTTAAAAATGATTTTGTAAGGCTGACATACACCGAAGGAGTGAAAATCCTCGAAGAAAGCGGACAGAAGTTTGAATTCCCGGTTTATTGGGGAGCCGACCTGCAATCGGAACACGAACGTTATCTGGTCGAAAAGCATTTCAAGCGTCCGGTAATCCTTACCGATTATCCGAAAGAAATCAAATCGTTCTATATGAAACAGAATGAAGACGGTAAAACGGTGAGGGGAATGGATGTATTGTTTCCTAAAATCGGTGAAATCATCGGAGGGTCGGAACGGGAATCAGACTATGACAAGCTGGTCAACCGCATGAACGAATTGAACATGCACACCGAACCCCTTTGGTGGTATCTCGAAACCCGTAAATTCGGGACAGCCCCTCATGCCGGATTCGGGCTCGGGTTTGAACGGTTGATGCTCTTTATCACCGGAATGGGCAATATACGCGATGTGATTCCTTTCCCGCGTACTCCAAACAACGCAGAGTTTTAAAATCGTTCCAATTATATACAGAAGAAGGCATCCAAAATTTTGGGTGCCTTTTTGCAATTCACAAATTCCATATCTCACCAATAAAAACACAACTTACATCCATTATATTTTTTAAATTTTTCTATAGTTTTTTCTTATATATCTCATTGTTTCTAAGAATTTTATCAGTAAACCAAAGATAGATATTTGTAAATCTGGCAGAATATTTTAAATTTGTATTTATTAACCTTTAGGCAAATAAATTAACCTTATAATATATTTTATCAATTTATTTACCAAAACCTTATATTATGAAAAATCTGATTATTCAAAAATCTTCATGGATCTGTATTTTAACATTTGTTTTTACATTTATTGGTTGCAGCGACGATGATGTTGATGATTTAAAAACGCGGGTTGGAAATCTGGAAGAAAGTGTTGAAAGCTTAGAAAAGCAGATTACTGCAGGAGCCCTTATTACATCGGTAGAACAAGCTACCGCTGGATGGAAGTTGTCATTCTCAGACGGAAAATCCATAGAGCTAAACCACGGCATAGATGGAAAAGATGGAGTAGACGGAAAAAACGGCACAGATGGTAAAGACGGAATGAATGGCAAAGATGGTGCAGATGGCAAAGACGGAGTGGACGGCAAAGATGGTGCAGATGGCAAAGACGGGAACGATGGCAAAGACGGAGTGGACGGCAAAGATGGTAAGGACGGCAAAGATGGTAAGGACGGTAAAGACGGTAAAGAC
>DQAM01000090.1:929-1142 GCA_003523545.1 Dysgonomonas sp. | reverse complement strand
TAAAGACGGTAAAGACGGTAAGGATGGATTGCCTGGCACTAACGGTGATGACGGTAAAACTCCGTATGTAACTATTGAGAATGATTACTGGGTTGTTTATCCTAATGGAAAAAATACTACTGAAAAAGAAATCTTAGGAAGCGCTAAAGGATTGAAAGGCGACAAGGGCAATACAGGGGAAAAAGGGGAAAAAGGTGATACCGGACCACAAGG
>DQAM01000090.1:0-797 GCA_003523545.1 Dysgonomonas sp. | reverse complement strand
CCGGCCGGACTGAACGGTTCATCGGTAAAAGTCGTGGAAGAAACGGATCACCTGGTTATAATATCTATGGACAGTGAAGGTTCCGAAACCGGAAGATACAATGTCCCAAAAGGCAGTATGGTTGTCATGGAAACCGATTACTGGGTAGAACTCTCAGTCAATAAGAACAATGTAAAAACATTATACCGGATAGGTAAACTGAATGTACTACCCGTTGCTGTAAAAATTATAGATCCGGTAATCGAAGGTGTGGAGAAGGATGGTACATATAAGCTGAAAATAAGCGTAAGCCCCTCGGATGCTTTGGTCAAGAAAGAATTAGTATATTTTGATTATACGGGGGAAGGAATTGTCACCCGTTCTACTTCGCCCGATGAGTATCAGTTTACAAACGATTTTTTTGAAATTATCGATTTTGAAAAAGCCAGCCGGGAAGGAGAATATATTATCAGCTTCGATGCAAATCCAGCAGTAGAGAATGCCGGAGGAAACACAATGGGAAGCGGTTCAGTACCGCCTTTAGCTATGGTGTATGGAGAAAAGCTGGATGTATGCCTGGCATATGTCAGAAATCCGGCTTCCATCAGCAGAATAATAGATAGCGGAAACACCCCGGTTTTTACAGTCGAATATGGCTACTGCCGTTCGGTCAATTCATTCACTTTTACCGAACCTGTCGAATTCGGTAATAGCATTGTCGCTTCTCCAGATTTTATTTATGGAAAAGGCACGCAGGAAGACCCCTACATTATTTATAGTGCTGGAGATTTAAAAAAATTGGTAGAAGATGTAAATAA
>DQAM01000088.1:2013-2870 GCA_003523545.1 Dysgonomonas sp. | reverse complement strand
AGAGAAATTACTGGTTTCATTTCCTATAATATAATCTCCCAAGATAATTTTACCTCTCCAATTTTTTGACAAATCTATTTTATCTTTTCTTATATAAACAGTATCGGGCAGTTGGTTTGCAGTATCTATTTTAAATGGTTGTAGTCTTACATTCTCCCAGTTAACTTCATTCTTCATGTCAGGAGATGAATTTATATCTGTCTTAGTATTATCATGTACCTTTTCACTAGAAATTTGAGTATATTTTAAGGCTGTGTAATATTTTATTTCTCCTTCTACACCAAAATAATCAAAGGTGGCATCGTTATAATAAGTTGTGGGTAGATATGCTCCATTTTGTATTTCATTGTATGATATAGAAATGCTGTTTTTCATACCTGTTGCTTCTTTTTAATTACAGCATATTTAACAGCCCACGAGGTATCTTCAATATATAAATATCCATTGAAAAAATCCTGGCTATCTAATTTGGGTATTACTTTGATTTTATGAAGTTTCAAATTACCTGAGTCATAATAGCCTTCATACTTAAATTTATAATAATGATGGGCATTATTGTTCAGTGGAGAAATTGAATTACCAAATTTATTAGCATAAATCGAACCTTTCAGTGGATCTATGGCTCCTTTATAAGTAAAGTGATCAGGTATATTTCCTTTATCTCCATATACCTTCATCTTATATTGATTGGGAGAAAAATATTCAATTTCATTATACATTTCTTCCGTTAGAATTTTATTCTTGTATTCGGAGAAATGAAACTTATTGAATTTGTATGTAATTCTATCTAAAATTGAGTGGACATTACCAATCATAAGTTTTCCATTCAAATAAAAATCTGCTTTATACCATTGAAC
>DQAM01000088.1:0-1860 GCA_003523545.1 Dysgonomonas sp. | reverse complement strand
CTGCTTTATACCATTGAACTGCATTGTCATATTCTGGAGCTTTGCTATTAGATTCCTTTATGATATTGTTAGCCAAAATATCTGTTTTCGAATGACTATTGTCGAAATATAGAGAATCTTTCTTCAGTACAAATTCTTTATTTATTTTATCATCCTTAGAGATAGAAATGCGGTGTTTTGTTTCCTTGTATCCCGGTAAAAAACAATTCATAGTATATGTACCTTCTTCTAATATAATTTGTAGTTGTCCGTCAATATCAGAAATTAATCCTTGCTTTATTTCAGGTATGTATATTGTTGCCGCATGAATAGGATCACCTGAATTATCTATTATTCGAACACTAAGTTTCTGAGCCCAACTGTAATTAGACAATAGTAATAGAATAATTATGTGGATTAGATATTTCATCTTAATGATTTCAGAATGTTTACATTATCATATTTTATTATAAATGTCTTTATATCATTCCAATTTACAACAACCCAATTATCAGTAAAAATGTCCTTATTGTCGGTTTTAGATAAAATGATAATAAATTATTGAAATTAGAGTTTGAAGTTTTTGAAACAAATATATCTTTGCATCTCTATTTATAAAATAAGAAAGCAATGAAAAATTTAGTAGAAACATTAAAAGCAAATTTTGAAGCATTCGTAAAAGATGCAGAACAACAAGTAGAGAGTGGGAATAAAGCGGCAGGACAACGTGCTCGTAAAGTATCTCTTGAAATAGAAAAAGCTTTGAAAGAATTTCGTAAAGTATCTATCGATAATTCTAAAAAATAAGAAAAACAGAAAAGGAGCAAAAGCTCCTTTTCTTGTAATATACATAAATACCAATTTAACCTTGTTTTCTTCTACTATACTTTTGAGCTAACGCATCCATATCTTTACTTATTTTCCTATCAGTTATTTTAGCGTAAATTTGTGTTGTGCGAATGTTTGTGTGCCCCAGCATCTTCGATACACTTTCTATCGGTACTCCATTCGATAGGGCAACAGAAGTAGCAAAAGAATGCCTAGCCCAATGAGTAAAATAGGTCAAAGCAAGCAATAACTGATTAGTGCAAATCGAACTTAATCGGCTTATAATGAGGTGATTTTCTATTTTTCATAAAGCAAGCGATTGTGAATTATTGCAGTATTTCAGTTACCAAACCGTTAGGCGGGTTGTTACCGGAACAGGAATAGGTAACTGATTGTAAAACGAAGCAATTCAATCCGTTTCTTATGTAATGATTCACAGCATTTTGCATAACAAAGAACGCTTATATAACCGGTAACTTTGCCTTTCGGCAAAGCCCACAAAATTATAAGCGTATGAAAGTAGAAAAATTCAAGGTTTTGCTCTACCTGAAAAAGAGCGGTTTGGACAAGTCGGGTAAAGCTCCCATCATGGGACGCATTACCGTTAACAATTCCATCTCTCAATTCAGTTGTAAACTCTCCTGTACCCCCACTCTGTGGAATCCACGAGAAAGTCGATTGGACGGCAAAAGTCGTGAAGCCGTTGAAACTAATCGGAAAATAGAAAAACTGTTATTGGCGATTCATTCAGCATTCGACAACCTTGTTGAACGCAAAAAGCCTTTTGATGCAGAAGCAGTAAAGGTGTTATTTCAAGGAAGCATGGGCAGGCAAATAACCCTGCTCGCTCTCCTTGACAGCTACATGGAAGGACTTCGAACACGTATCGGAATAGATGTTGCCCCAACTACATTGGGTGGCTATGTGTACACGCACCGTTCATTGAGTAAGTTTATAAAAAAGAAGTTCAAAACCAAAGACGTTGCTTTCGGTCAACTGAACGAACAGTTCATTCGGGAATATCAGGATTTTGTTCTGGGAGAACAGGGTTAT
>DQAM01000478.1:424-10505 GCA_003523545.1 Dysgonomonas sp. | reverse complement strand
CGGAAGTTATCATCCGGGAAGCACGTATCGCAATAAGGCTGGAAGATCTTAACGATACGGCTAACCTGGTATTCAGCCTTTCGGGAGAAGCGTTAGCAGACAGCAGGGTAGAATAATCTAATAAAACAGCTATTTGTAATCTTTGCGAAAAAAATACAGCAGATTGCTTGTTTTTACCAAAAATATATTACTTTTGTCGAATCATTAGCGAAAAGACAATAATGAATCATTTTTCCTTTACATACTTTTTCTTTTTTTACTTTTACTTTAAGAGGTAAGACAGGATTTTGTATGGAAAGATTGAAAGAATAAAACAATTAAATAAGATATAAAGTCCTGTCGGAAACGATGGGACTTTTCTTTTAATAACCAAATTGTATGAAGAAAGTAGCTATTCAGGGAGGCATGGGAGCCTATCACGGCATTGCAGCAGAGAATTATTTCGAAGGTGAGGAAATAGAAATTATACCCTGCAACACTTTTAAGGATATTTTTTCAGCCATCAAGAAAGAACCGAATACCATCGGTATTATGGCAATAGAAAATACAATTGCCGGGAGCCTGCTTCAAAATCATGAACTGCTCAAAGAAAACAAACTGCCTATAGCCGGAGAATACAAATTAAGGATATCGCACTGTCTGGCGACTTTACCCGGAGAAGATATCCACGAAGTCAAGGAGATTGCTTCGCATCCTATAGCTTTGATGCAATGCGTAGAATTTCTGGACACGCTCCCTTCGGTCAAAATAGTAGAGCACGAGGATACCGCCCTGGCAGCCAAAGATATTTCCGACGAGAAACTAACCGGACATGCGGCTATATGCAGCCAGAGGGCTGCCGAAATATACGGACTCAATATTTTAGCTAAAGGCATTGAAACTAATAAACACAACTACACACGCTTCCTCCTCTTCTCAAATCCCTGGATAGTCGACGAATTACAAAAAAACGAAGTACTGAATAAGGCATCAATCGTATTCACATTACCCCATACGGAGGGAAGCCTCTCGAAAGTACTGTCGATCCTGTCTTTTTACGGCGTCAACCTCACAAAGATACAGTCGCTCCCTATAATCGGACGGGAATGGGAATATCAGTTTTACATCGATCTCAAATTCACCGATTACAATACATACAAACAATCGCTTCATGCGATACGTCCTCTTACCAATGAACTGAAAATCCTGGGAGAGTATCCGGAAGGAAAACAAAGTGCAATCTGAGAATGAAGAACGTAAAATTATAAATTAAAAATTCTAGGAATAAACCCAGATGTTTATCCGAAAATAATATAACTTATGAAAGCAATAATTCCGGCAGACCGTTTAAATACAGTAAACGAATATTATTTCTCCATTAAATTGAAGGAGATAGCAGAAATGAATGCTCAAGGCAAAAACGTTATCAGCTTAGGGATAGGAAGTCCCGACCTTCCCCCTTCTGATGAAACGATCGGGACATTAGCAAATTCGGCAAAAGATCCGAATGCCCATGGATATCAGTCGCATGTAGGTATACCTGAACTGAGAAAGGCATTTGCGGCTTGGTATCGAAATTTATATGGAGTTTCCCTCGATCCTGCGAAAGAAATACAACCTTTGATTGGTTCTAAAGAAGGCATATTGCATATATCGCTGGCTTTTCTTAATCCGGGCGACGGGGTGTTAGTACCCAATCCCGGTTATCCGACCTATACATCTGTAAGCCGTTTAGTCGGAGCTGAAATATACAATTACGATCTGGACGAAAACAACAGCTGGCAACCCGATTTAGAAGCTCTGGAGAAGATGGATTTATCCAAAATCAAACTGATGTGGGTAAATTATCCGAATATGCCGACCGGTGCAAACGGCTCTTTAGATTTATTTGAGAAACTGGTTGCATTCGGGAAAAAATATGGAATAATTATTGCACATGACAATCCGTACAGCATGATACTCAACGAAGAGCCGTTGAGTATACTAAAGGTTGAAGGAGCTAAAGATATCTGCATAGAACTCAATTCGATGAGTAAATCCCATAATATGCCGGGATGGCGTTTAGGAATGGCCGCTTCTAATGCTCAATTCATACAATGGATATTGAAAGTACTGAGTAATATCGAAAGCGGTATATTCAAACCAATGCAAGCGGCGGCTGTAACAGCTTTGCACAATTCCAAAGAATGGCATCATGAAAATAATATAGAAGTCTATGCCAAACGCCGTACATATGCAGGGGAAATTATGGATACATTAGACTGTGTATATGATAAAAACCAGGTAGGCATGTTCCTCTGGGGAAAAATTCCGGATACATATAATAGCAGTGAGGAACTGGCTGATAAAATATTATATGATGCGCATGTATTCCTTACTCCGGGTTTTATCTTTGGTAGTAAAGGAGAGAGGTATATACGCATCTCACTTTGCTGTAATGAGACAATGCTTCAACAAGCATTGGAAAGAATAAAGAAGGTCATAAGATAATCAGTGTATGATACAAAATTTTCCACAACGGCGGACAATACGGTTGACAGGTTATAATTACAGTCAGGAAGGATTGTATTTTGTAACTATATGCAGTCAAGACAAAATATGCCGTTTCGGGAAAATTGTTAATGGAGGGCTATTATTGAATGAAGCCGGAGAGATAGCAAAACAATGTTGGTTGGACATTCCAAATCATTTTCCTCACATTTCATTACATGAATTTGTTATTATGCCTAACCATATTCATAGTATTTTAGAAATAATGGAATCGGCAGGGGCGAATAGTCATTCGCCACAGTTCAGACCGCCCTCCAGAACTATTGGATCTGCAATAAGGGGTTTCAAGATTGGTGTTTCAAAATGGTTTAATAATTCATCGGCGAAAAATTTTTCGCCCCTGTAATCATCTAAATCTATGTGGCAACGCAACTATTATGAACACATTATCCGTAACAGCCGATCGTATCGGAATATTTCGGATTATATAATTAATAATCCTTGCAACTGGGTGGATGATGAATATTACAATGAATAATAATATGAAATTCGAACCGCTAAATATCAGACTAAAAAACGGTAAAACCGTTCAGATAAGGCAAGGTATTGAGAGTGATGCCGGAGAACTGATACATCGGATGAAAGAAATATTTGGTGAAACTGAGTATCTTCTTGTAGATGAAGACGAATTCAACATGACTCTCGAACAGGAAACAGCCTGGCTGAAAGCCTTCGATGATGTACCTACAAGTTTGTATTTAGCGGCTGTTTATAACGATAAGATAATCGGCACATGCGGGATTGTCGGAAACGTGATGAAGAAAATGAAACATACGGCAAGCATAGGAATAAGCCTGCTTAAAGAATGGCAGAATCAGGGTTTAGGAAAAAAACTGATGGAAGAAAGCATCGGTTGGGCTAAAAAAAATACCGATCTGGAAATAATATGGCTGGATGTATTTTCGACCAATACCCATGCCGTCTCCTTATACAAAAAACTAGGATTCGTGGAAGAAGGAAGGCAGAAGAACTTTGTCAGACTGAAGTCCGGTTACTGTGACAAAATAACTATGAGTTTGGATATTAGACAATAAATAAATAATAATATAAAAAATGGAATTAGAATCGATTTTACTCCCGGGTGTTGACCCGAAACGTCCGATGGTTATTGCGGGCCCTTGTAGTGCCGAAACAGAAGAACAGGTATTAACAACAGCCCGTGAATTAGCGGCAAACGGTATAAAAATAATGCGTGCCGGAATATGGAAACCCCGCACCAAACCCGGTGGTTTTGAAGGTGTAGGCAGTGAGGGGCTGGCATGGCTTAAGAGAGTAAAGCAGGAAACAGGAATGTATGTTTCTACAGAAGTTGCCACACAAAAACACGTGTATGAGGCATTGAAGTTCGGCGTCGATTTGCTATGGGTAGGAGCGCGTACAACTGCAAACCCTTTTGCGGTTCAAGAAATCGCTGAAGCCTTGCAGGGTGTGGATATTCCCGTACTTGTAAAAAATCCTGTCAATCCGGATCTGGAACTTTGGATAGGAGCGTTGGAACGTTTGTATAATGTCGGTATAACCAAATTGGGAGCAATACACAGAGGTTTTAGTTCGTATGATAAAAAGATATACAGGAATCTGCCCCAATGGCACATACCTATCGAATTGAAACGCCGTATTCCGAATCTCCCTATTATATGTGACCCCAGCCATATCGGCGGAAAACGCGATCTTATTCAACCTTTGTCCCAGCAGGCAATGGATTTAGGATACGAAGGGCTTATCATCGAAACTCATTGCGATCCGGATCATGCTTGGAGCGATGCGGCTCAACAGGTAACACCTGTACGACTCAAAGAAATTCTGGATAATCTGATTATAAGGGATAGCAAACAGACAACAGAAGATTTATCGGAATTGCGTAAGCAAATCGACGAGATAGACGACCAATTGTTAGAGATACTTGCCAAGCGCATGCGCATCTCCCGTGAAATAGGCACCTATAAAAAGGAACATAATATGACAGTTGTGCAGACCGACCGGTACGGCCATATTCTTAATTCCAGGATAGTACAGGCTAACGAAATGGGCATTAACAGTGACTTTATGAGGATAATACTTGAAGCTATCCACGAAGAATCAGTAAGACAGCAGGTAATTATTTTAAATAAATAATGAATTTATTATACCTATCTATAAAACAATAGCACAAATATAAATTTGCGCTATTGTTTTATAGAATACTATGATTAGAACCTTTGTTTTTACTTGTATAGTTACTCAACCAGCGTAAAATCCAACTGTTTTCGTTCCAAATTGGCTCTTACCACTTTGATTTCAATCTCATCACCCAAGCGGTATTCATGTTTATTCCTACGACCTAAAAGACGGTAATTTTTTTCATCGAATTCATAAAAATCATCATCCAGTTCACGCATAGGAATCAGTCCCTCGCATTTATTTTCTATGATCTCTGCATAAATACCCCACTCAGCAAGACCTGAAATTACGGCTTTAAATGTACGTCCTGTCTTATCGGACATAAACTCTACCTGTTTGTATTTGATAGAAGCACGCTCCGCATTGGCAGCCAGCTGTTCCATATCCGAACAATGCTTGCATTCATCTTCATACTGCTGCTTGCTTACACTGCGTCCTCCTTCAGCATACAGCGTCAGAAGACGATGTACTATCATATCCGGATAACGGCGTATGGGTGATGTGAAATGTGTGTAATAATCGAAAGCTAAACCGTAATGCCCTATATTGGATGTAGAATATACAGCTTTTGCCATAGCACGTATGGCAATAGTCGATATCAGGTTTTCTTCCGGTTTGTTATGTACCTCATCCAGCAATTTGTTGATCGATTTAGAAACAGCTGTATTACTACCTTCCGTCTTCACTTTATATCCGAAACGGCGTATAAACTGAGCCATGCTCACCATCTTTTCGGGATTAGGAAGGTCATGGATACGATAGACAAATGTCTTGGCCTTTTTGCTTTTAGGCACTTTCCCGATATGTTCCGCTACCGTCTTATTTGCCAGGAGCATAAACTCTTCAATCAGTTTATTCGAGTCTTTCTGTTCCTTGAAAAATACACTGATAGGCTTTCCTGTTTCGTCAATTTCGAAGCGTACTTCTTCCCGGTCAAATGCTATCGCTCCTTTCTCAAAACGTTTTTCTCGTAACTTCTTCGCTAATTGATCGAGTTTAAGAACCTCTTCTTTGAAGTCTCCTTCACCGGTTTCGATTATCGCCTGCGCTTCTTCGTATGTAAAACGCCTGTCCGAATTGATGATAGTACGTCCGATACGGTATTTCTTTACCACAGCCTCATCATTTATCTCGAAAATAGCCGAGTAACACAGCTTATCTTCATGAGGACGAAGCGAACACAGCCCATTACTCAAACGCTCGGGAAGCATCGGGATAGTACGGTCCACTAAATAAATAGATGTAGCGCGTGACTCACCCTCCTTGTCGATAATACCACCGGGTGTCACATAATAAGTCACATCTGCAATGTGAACGCCTACTTCCCAGTTGCCGTTTTCCAACTGGCGTAGTGATAAGGCATCATCAAAATCTTTGGCATCCCGCGGGTCTATCGTGAAGGTTGTAATTTTACGGAAGTCTTCCCGTTTATCTATTTCTTCCTGCGGAATCTTGTCAGGAATCTTATCTGCTTCCTTTTCTACATTCTCAGGATATTTATAAGGCAGTCCGAATTCTGCCAGTATAGCATGCATTTCCGCATTGTTCGTGCCGGCGACACCCAGAATATCTATAACTTCACCGACTGGATTTTTTGCTCTTTCGGGCCATTCTATAATCTGTACCAATGCTTTATCTCCCGATTTTCCACCTTTTAATTTATCTTTCGGGATGAAAATATCGTTGGCAAGTATTTTGCTGTCCATCTCAAGAAAAGCATAATGCTGCTGTACGCTGAGGGTTCCGACAAAACGGGTTTGTTTCCGTTCGAGAATTTCGACCACTTCGCCTTCGGGTTCCCTGCCCTTGCGCCTTGCCAGCATTTGAATCCGCACACGGTCTCCATTCATGGCGTGGGCCGAATTCCTTTCGGCAACAAATATATTGTCCTCTTCCTCATCCGGAACAAAGAAGTTCTTTCCGTTGCTTCTCCTCTCGAAATATCCTTCCAGGAATATTCCCCGGGTATTGGATTTATACTTCCCCCGGCTGGTTTCTATAATGAAAGAGTCTTCTGCCAGATCTTTTAGAATATCGATCAGAAGGAGCCGTTCGGGCTGTGTTTTTATATTCAGATCGGCACTGACCTGCTTATAGTTATATGATTTATCCGTATTATTATTGAAAAAATTGACTGTCGCCGAGATTACATCAGACTTGGTTCTTCTTTTTTTAGATTTCTGAGGGATTCTTTTTTTACCCATAATGATGTTGCAAATTTTATTAATGATACAAAAATAACATTTTAATAATGCTTAGATATATAACAATCAATAAAATTCAGCTAATTATTCGACAGTAATATTTTACAAGTAAAAATTATATTATTTTTACAGTTCTCAAATTATTAATCTTCATTTATTTCTTTTATATGGAATCACAACTATTGAACAAATCTTCCCGCATCGATATGGTAGACGCCCTACGGGGATTTGCAGTAATCGCAATCGGGTTGATACATAGTGTCGAACATTTCATATATTCGGTATATCCTGATCCGTCGACTCAACCTGAATGGCTTAATATTTTAGACAATGCAGCACTGAGTATTATTTTTTCTCTGATTGCTGGAAAAGGATACGCTATATTTTCCATTCTTTTCGGTTTCACGTTCGCTATTCAATATGCAAACCAGCAAAAGAAAGGTAAAGATTTCGGTTTGCGTTTCTTATGGAGATTAATTCTTCTCGCAGGATTTGCGACCATTAATTCTATGTTTTTCCCCGGCGGGGACGTACTTCTGCTCTATTCTATTGTAGGAATTATTCTTATTGTTGTTAGAAAATGGAGTGATAAGGCCATACTCATCTTCTCCATCATTTTATTGCTTCAGCCTATGCAGTGGTTCTACTATATATCTTATCTTATTGACCCTGCATATACTTTACCCGAACAAATAAACGGTACGCTTTACGGAATCGTGGGAGAAACAACTAAAGCAGGCAGATTATTACCATTCATTTGGGAAAATATAACTACCGGACAAGTTGCAAGCCTCTTTTGGGCAATAGAAGGAGGGCGTTTCCTACAGACAGGAGGATTATTCATGCTGGGATTATTAATTGCCCGCCGGGAACTATTTGCCGCTACTCCCGGGAATATAAAATTCTGGACAAAGATTTTAATCATCTGCGCTATACTTTTTGCACCCGTATACCAACTCAAAATCGAACTATTCAACGACATGAAAGATGAAATAATAAAACAAACCGTCGGTGTCATGTTCGATATGTGGCAAAAATTGCTGTTTACATTCGTGCTTATTGGTTCTTTTGTATTATTATATCAAAAGCAAAAAGTACTACAAAAAATCAAATGGCTCCATACATACGGCCGCATGAGCATGACAAACTACATAACACAATCTTTTATAGGCGCATGGATATTCTTTCCTATAGGATTAAATCTGGCACCTTATACAGGATATTTCTCAAGTTTACTTATTGGAGTCGGAATTGTCGGTATACAAGTTCTATTCTGCAAATGGTGGCTCAGTACCCGCAATCAAGGGCCGTTCGAGGGACTATGGAGAAAACTGACCTGGTTGGGTAAAAAATAAGTTTTGTACATTTGCATATCCATAAAAGGAACCATTGCAAATGAAAAAGATAATTATTACAGGAGCCAGTGGATTTATAGGAAGTTTTCTGGTGGAAAAAGCCGTCAGCCTCGGATACCAGACATGGGCAGGGGTAAGGGCAAGCAGCAGCCGCGAATACCTCAAGGATAATAACATTCTTTTTCTGGAACTGGATTTCGGCAATAAAGAAGCATTGACCGAACAACTCAGAGGATTCAAAAACTTATTCGGTAAAGCCGATTATATCATTCACAATGCGGGCATCACTAAATGTTTGAATCCGGAAGACTTCGACAAGATTAATTTTCAATATACCGCTAATTTTATAGATGCCCTTCAGGAAGCAGACTGTATACCTGAAAAATTTGTATTGATGAGCAGTCTCAGTTCTTTCGGTGTAGGTGACGAGAAAAACTATACTCCTATTAAATTAACTGATACGCCTCATCCGAATACCGCCTATGGAAGAAGCAAACTAAAAGCGGAACAATATCTTCAAAATACCACTAATTTTCCGTATATAATACTCCGTCCGACAGGCGTATACGGTCCGCGCGAAAGGGATTATTTCCTAATGCTGAAAACGGTAAAAGCCGGATTAGACGTAGGAGCCGGAAGCAAACCGCAGCATCTCACTTTTATTTATGTAAAAGACCTGGCAGCCACTGCTTTTTTAGCTTTGGAAAGCCCGGTTAAAAACAAAGGATATTTTGTGGCGGACGGTGATGTTTACACCGATAAGCAGTACACATCGCTGGTAAAAAAAGCATTAGGAAAGAAAGTGGTATTAAGTGTAAAAGTCCCTTTGTGTATACTGAAAGTCGTTTCCTCAATCGCTGAAGATATTTCTAAAATTACAGGTAAACCATCGACCTTGAACAGAGATAAATATAAGATAATGAGGCAGCGCAACTGGGAATGCGATATAGAACCTTTAAAAAGCGATTTGAATTTTAAGCCTCAGTATAATCTAAAAGAAGGACTGGACGAATCTATCAAATGGTACAGGGAAAACGGCTGGCTGTAAACGTTCATACGCCGTGATAGATGTTCAGCATCCACGTAATCCCGATCACAGTAAACAAGATTATCAGATATTTTTTTTTCAGGGGTTGGTTTATGGTATCAAAGAAAGAATCTTTCCCTTTGAATAAATCGAAAATCAGCCAGCACAATCCGATAAATACTGCAATAGTCAAAGGAATACACAGAATATTATAATATAACGATTGTTGTATATCACCCCTGAAAAGTGCAAGTGTAGCCCTTCCCATACCACACCCGGGACAGGGAATACCGGTTATGAATTTAAAAGGGCAGGCAGAAAAATGCTCGTCCCCCCAGCTGTGATCCATAAACAAAAGAAAAGAATATCCCCCTATTACTGCCAGAATAGCAAAAATAGTACTGTAAGGATATTCTCTTATCTTTCTTCTGAAACCGTAAGCGCTGCTCAACAGTTATGACTTATTTTAACGGATTATTGATTTGAAAAAGAGATAGCTTTAGATAACAATTTGGAGTTGTAATCGCGGGTCATATCCTGTATCAGGAACCAGTCGATGATAACCCATATTCCAAAGCCTCCGCAGGTAATAAGTTTAAGGACTCCCAATCCTACATTGTCTAGTAAAAAGCGGTCTATTCCTAAGGTTCCCCCGAGAAGAGATATGAGAAACATCATCAGGGGATCTTTATATCCCTGAACCATTATCTTATCCAGCTGGCTGTCGGACATTTCAGATAACTGTCTTTTTATATCCTCTATCTGGTACGAGAAAAATTTTGAACCGTGTGTCGCCAGAAATAAAT
>DQAM01000478.1:0-299 GCA_003523545.1 Dysgonomonas sp. | reverse complement strand
CGTCGCCAGAAATAAATCAATCTTCTCTTTTCTGCTCCCGGTATTGCCGCTAAAACTACCTTGACTTCCCAATATTTCCATGGTTAATTTATTTTTTAAAATAATACATTTCTTTATCAAAAATAATAAAAAAACCACAATGCTATATACATTTTGTTTACTATTTATTAAGGGATTTAAATCATACCCTCCATATAGAAATGATATATAATCATTTTGAACTGATCTTGAGTCTGTTTTTCTGTTTATTCCCTCTGTCATCCTGAGTTTAACGAAGGATCTCTCTTTTATATATTAGA
>DQAM01000194.1 GCA_003523545.1 Dysgonomonas sp. | reverse complement strand
ATATATATATAATTAATCCTTCTATTCTGAGTATGTATGTCCAGCATATCAAGGATGCGGGGACTATGGAACAGACTCAAAGGTTATTATCTCTATTCGGGATGTCGGGCGAGGTAGATCCGAAAGCATACGATAATTATATGGACTTTTATGCGTCTAATATCGGAACCATTCTTATTATGTCCCGAATATTTACCAATTTTATATTAGGTCTTTTTCTCTCTCTGATTATTGGCTATTTTGTATCGAAACAACGAACCGATCAATCTTCAAATAATTAATCTATGGATATATCAGTAGTAATACCATTATATAATGAAGAAGAATCTTTGCAGGAACTGACTGCCTGGATTGAAAAAGTAATGGATGATAACGGATACTCGTACGAAATAGTATTTGTAGATGATGGAAGTACAGATCGTTCGTGGGAAATTATAACCCGATTGAGAGAAAAGTCTGACAAAATAAAAGGCATAAAATTCCGCCGCAATTATGGTAAATCACCTGCTTTGCATTGTGCGTTCCGGGTGGTAAAGGGGAATGTTGTAATCACACTGGATGCTGATTTGCAGGATAGTCCTGACGAAATCCCGGCATTGTATGACATGATTACCAAAGAGAAATACGATTTGGTATCGGGATGGAAGAAGAAAAGATATGACCCTATTAGTAAAACATTACCGACTAAATTGTTTAATGCTACCGCCCGAAAAGTGTCGGGAGTGAAGCTTCACGATTTTAACAGCGGTATAAAGGCATATCGTAAAGATGTTGTCAAAAATATAGAAATATATAACGATATGCACCGGTATATTCCTTATCTGGCTAAAATAGCAGGATTCAATAGGATAGGAGAGAAGGTGGTTCATCACAGGCCGCGAAAACACGGACAAAGTAAATACATGGGGATTAGCAGGTTCTTCAACGGATATCTGGATTTGCTTACACTCTGGTTTTTATCCAGATTTGGGAAAAAGCCGATGCATTTTTTCGGATTGTTAGGCAGTATCATGTTTCTGCTTGGATTTTTGGCTATTATCTGGATAGGCGCATCTAAGATGTATGCTATGATGAACGGCCTTTATTACAGGTTAGTGACCGATTCCCCCTATTTTTATATAGCGCTTACGACCATGATACTCGGGACACAGTTATTTTTAGCCGGGTTTATCGGTGAGCTAATATCGAGAAATTCAACGGAAAGAAACAACTATAAAATTGAAGAAGAACTACTTTAATCGGGTAGTTCTTTTTTTATAAAAAAATAATATTTATCAGCCAATAAAATAAAATCAGTTTATTAAAAACAATTTTATTAATTTTGCGGTTTAATATCGAAAGGAAAATTAAAAAAATGCAGAAGAACTTAGTCATTGTCGAATCTCCGGCCAAAGCAAAAACGATAGAAAAATTCTTAGGGAAAGATTTTAAGGTGATGTCCAGTTATGGACACATCAGGGACCTTAAAAAGAAAGACCTGGGTATCGACATGGCAAATAACTATAAACCTCTGTATGAGGTTCCAGCTGACAAGAAAAAGGTAGTTACCGAACTCAAATCAGCCGTAAAAAACGCAGATGTTGTATGGCTCGCTTCCGATGAAGACCGTGAAGGAGAAGCTATTTCCTGGCATCTGTTCGAAACATTAGGTCTTAAAAATAAGACTACCCGGCGGATAGCATTTCATGAAATTACCAAGAATGCTATCATTAATGCGATCGAGAATCCACGTGATATAGATATAAACCTGGTCGATGCCCAGCAGGCACGCAGGGTGTTGGACCGTATAGTAGGTTTTGAATTATCTCCGGTACTCTGGAGAAAAGTAAAGCCTGCTTTATCAGCAGGGCGGGTTCAGTCTGTTGCGGTCAGATTGATCGTAGAAAGAGAAAAAGAAATCGATAATTTCAAGAGCGAAGCGGCATACAGGGTTCAGGCAGTATTTTCAAAAAATGAAAACGGTACTGTTTCCGAGATAACTGCGGAGTTGAATAAAAGGTTGAAGACAAAAGAAGAAGCGTATGAATTGCTAAATCTTCTGAAAAGCATACCTTCATATTCAATCAGTGATATAATAACTAAACCTGTAAAAAAATCGCCTGCAGCTCCTTTTACGACTTCAACATTACAGCAGGAAGCTTCCCGTAAGCTGGGTTTTTCGGTGGGTCAGACAATGGCTATTGCGCAAAAATTGTATGAAGCCGGAAGGATAACCTACATGCGTACCGATTCCGTAAATTTATCGGGATTGGCGATCAATACTTCCAAATCGGAAATTGAAAGGGCATACGGAAAAGAGTATGTTAAAACACGTCAGTTCTCGACTAAATCGAAAGGTGCACAGGAAGCGCACGAGGCGATACGTCCGACTTATATGAACGAGCATACTGTGTCCGGAACGGCACAGGAACAGAAGTTATACGAGCTTATTTGGAAACGTACAATCGCTTCGCAAATGGCCGATGCGGAATTGGAAAGGACGACTGTCACAGTAGAAATACCTCAGCACAGCGACCTGAAATTTGTTTCAACAGGAGAGGTAATCAAGTTCGATGGTTTTCTCCATGTTTATCTGGAAGATACGGATGACGAGCCGGTGGATGCGGACGAGACTACATTACTTCCTCCTTTGAAAAAGAACGAAAAGCTCGACTTAAAAGAAGCTTCAGCTACAGAGCGCTTTACTCAACGCCCTCCAAGATATACGGAAGCATCGCTAGTACGTAAACTAGAAGAACTGGGTATCGGACGTCCTTCTACTTATGCACCGACTATATCTACTATTCAGAATCGTGAATATGTAGAAAAAACAAATATCGAAGGTGTAAAACGTGAATATAATGTGCTTTCGTTGAAAAACGGCAATATCAAAGATTCGGTAAAAACTGAAATAACGGGCGCTGATAAGAATAAACTGAAACCTACCGATATAGGAATTGTAGTCAATGAGTATCTTACAGGAGCATTTCCCGGTATTTTGGACTATAATTTTACGGCCAATGTAGAAAAAGAATTCGACAATGTGGCCGAAGGAGAGCAGGTTTGGACTGATCTGATCGATAAATTCTATAAGCAATTTCAACCTGAAGTAGATAAGGCTCTTAGTGAGCATACCGATCATAAAGTTGGAGAACGTATATTGGGAATAGATCCGAAATCCGGCAGGCAGATATCTGTTAAGATAGGCCGTTTCGGCCCGATGGTACAAAAAGGGGCAACCGAGGACGAAGAGAAACCCGAATTTGCATCTTTGCAAAAAGATCAATCCATGGGTAGTATTACTTTGGAAGAAGCACTCAAATTATTCGAATTACCACGCCTTGTAGGTGAATATGAAGGTAAAAGCATACAGGTTGCCATAGGCCGTTTCGGGCCTTATGTGCGCCATGACAATAAATTTGTTTCTTTGCCTAAAGGAACAGACCCGTATACAGTAAATGAAGAAGAAGCGATTTTACTTATTGAGGACAAACGCAAAAAGGACAGGGAAAAGGTTATAAAGATTTTTGATAATGACCCTGAATTACAGATTCTGAACGGCCGTTTCGGGCCTTATATTGCTTATCAGAAAGCTAATTACAAAATTCCGAAGACGACGGATGCTGCCTCTTTAACTTACGAACAGGCGATGGAAATTGTAAGCAAGACTGGGGATGCTTCTGATAAAAAAAAGAAGCCAGCTAAAGCCTCTGCAAAGAAGGGAACAAAAGGAACAGCCAGTAAATCAACAAAAAAAACTACTGAAAATTAAGTTAATTTTAAACCTTTATTTAACTTTAAAGTCAAATAAAAAGTTCTTGAATGAACATACTTTATAATCGAGATGTTATTATAACTGAATAAAATAAACATAAATGAGCACAAATTTAGATCCGATAGGATATGACGAAGATGATGCAGTAAAATTCATTCAGAATTTTCTACCGCAGGAAATGAAAGGTAAATTTACTGATGATGAAATAAATTATGTGATAGACATAATTTACGAATTTTATGAAGACAAGGGATTTCTGGATGAAAACAGTACTTCGGACGATGTGCTTATAGACATAGATGAAGATGAACTGATCGAGTTTGTGCTTAAAAACACCCAAAAAGATAAATTGAAAGAATTTTCTTCGGAAGAAATTACATTTATTATACAGGGGGAATTAGCTTACTGTGAATCATTGGATATCTTTGAATAAGGAAAAATCAACAAAAAATAATAACAACAAAAAAGATTAGAGAACTAAAATTATTTTGACATGAAGAATCTATCATTTTTAGCAATCGTACTTAGTGCGGTTTTATTATTATCAAGCTGCGGTGCCAGCAATACAGCTAAAGGAACCGGTATTGGTGCAGGAGCAGGTGGTGCTCTGGGTGCAGGTATCGGTGCGATCATAGGCGGCGGTAAAGGTGCTGCATGGGGAGCAGGTATCGGTGCTGTAGTCGGTGGAGGAGCCGGTGCAATTATCGGTAACAAAATGGATAAGCAAAAGAAAGAACTCGAGCAGATTAACGATGCTCAGGTAGAATCTATAAACGACGGACAAGCATTGAAGGTAACTTTCGAATCCGGAATCTTATTCGCAACTAATTCAAGTACATTGAATACAGCGTCTCAGGCTTCGCTTTCTCAGTTTGCTAGTTCACTGAAAAACAACCCTGATACAGATATTCAGATTATCGGCCATACAGACAGCACTGGTAGTGATGCCATCAATAATCCGCTTTCGGAAAAACGTGCTCAGGCAGTTTACAACTATTTATTGCAATCGGGTGTTGGCGGAGTACGTATGACATCTGTAGGAATGGGTTCTACCCAGCCTGTTGCTGACAACACTTCTGTTGCCGGCCGTGCTCAAAACCGCAGGGTAGAAGTATTTATCCTTCCTAATGAAAAAATGATTCAGGAAGCGCAACAGCAAGCTCAATAAGATAGATAACAGATAAAAGATATTAAAGTCCGGTTGTATTTACATCCGGGCTTTTTTACGTCTGGTAAAAGATGTAAATTTGCATAATCACAATTCAGACGGATGTATCATAAAACCCAAGGTATAGTTCTCAATACAATAAATTACAACGATAAGTATTTACTGGCTTCGGTATATACTGATCAGTTCGGAAGGGTAACATATATGGTACCCAAATCCAAGGGCAAATCTTCGAAAATAAAAAAATCATTGTTTTCGCCTTTGGCTCTACTAGAAATGGAAACGGAGCATCAGGCTTCCCGTGATATCCAACGAATCAGGGAAGTACAGATTATTTCCCCGCTTTATTCTATTTCGGGTAATATGATCAAGACATCAGTTGCTCTTTTTTTATCTGAATTTCTTAGCAGGGTGTTAAAGGATACAGATGAGTATCCTATCATTTTTCAATACCTGAAAGATTCCATCCAGATTCTGGAAGAAAGTGAAAAAGGCCTGGCAA
Organism: Dysgonomonas sp.; assembly: GCA_003523545.1. Taxonomy (GTDB): domain Bacteria; phylum Bacteroidota; class Bacteroidia; order Bacteroidales; family Dysgonomonadaceae; genus Dysgonomonas_A. The sequence goes on along the minus strand of DQAM01000194.1, from coordinate 766 downwards.
ACTTTCATCTTGTGTTTGTGCTGAAATTAACCCGTTTTCTTGGTTTCTATCCAAATCTCGAAAATTATATAAATGGTTCTTATTTCGATATGCTGAATGGTGTATTCGTAGACAGACAGCCATTGCATAATCACTATGTAAACAAAACCGATAGCAAGGCTTTGTCTTTATTGTCGAGGATAACGTATGAGAATATGCATTATTTTAAGTTTTCGAGGCAGGAACGGAGGAATATAATAGACCGTATGATAGAATATTATAGGATTCACTTACATAATTTCCAGGATTTGAAATCATTGGATATATTACAGGAATTATTTTAAATACCTATTTAAACAGGAATATATGAACATAAATGATGTAATAAAATACTATACAAATATAATTAATTACCAGACTAATATATTATCTCGTCTAAAAAGGACTATTTTTCAGGTGGGTACAGCCCGGCTTATAGTGGTCGTATTGGGTATTTTTGGAATATATTGGTTTTGGTCATATACATCCGCAGTAGTATTAGTCGCGCTGGTATCATTCGTTATTTTTCTTGTTTTAATGAAATATCATAGCAGGCTTTTTAAAAGGAAGAATTATTCAGAACAAAAAATAAAGAATGCAGAAAATGAACTGAAAGGCCTTAATTACGATTTCTCCGCATTTGATGGTGCCCCTGAAAAAATAAGTGCAGACCATAGCTTTAGCCTCGATCTGGATTTATTCGGTGACAGGTCTTTCTTCCAGTCTATAAACCGGACAGTAACTTCAG
>DQAM01000211.1 GCA_003523545.1 Dysgonomonas sp. | reverse complement strand
AAGTTAGTTTTTTCATAATAAATAAAGTTTAAATTAAAAATTGTTGTTTTCAGCTCTTATTCATTCTGATATTACCAAATTTAATAAAAAAGAACCTGTCCGATGCCTGTACTTTTCTGTATTATACCAATACCATTGCTTATTATATAAATCCGTATCGGAACTATTTATCTATTAGGTAAAAATGCCTGTGCAGATTTCATGCCTGCACATAATCAGTAAGATAAAATTATTCTGTAATACAAAAATTATATGAAAAGCGTAAAAGAAAATAAAAACACAGCCTATTCGGTCATAAACCTGTCGAAGACTGTACCTTCTTATCCCGAATTCAGGAAAACCACGCGGGGATGGATTTCGTACGGAGCAGATAACCTGCTGCCTCAGCGTATCATCGACCTCAACAACGAATCGGCAGTCAACAAGGCCATTATCGAGAATAAAGTCACTTATATCTGCGGTGCGGGCATAGACGACGAAAACAGTTATACGGGACGGCCCAATGTAAACGATACCTGGGACGGCATCGTCGAGAAACTGGCGAAAGATTATGCAACTTTCGGCGGATTCTGTTTCCAGGTGATCGGCAGCGCAGACTCCCGCCAGGTAAGTATTTACCACACTGATTTCAGTAAAGTGAGGGTGGGGCAGGTAAACGACTACGGCATTCCGCTCGATTATTACCTGTCTAACGACTGGTCGCGCACTGCCGGGCAGTATGCCCCTGTAAGGATCAAGGCATACGGTTCGGAAGAACTGAAGCAGGGTGAGCCTTACCTCTATTATTACAAGGATTATGATCCCAGCCTCGATTATTATCCCGTACCTGATTACTATTCGGCCTTGAATCATATCGAAGCGGACGGACTGCTGGGTAAGTTTTACCGCAACTCGATACAGAGCGGATTTACCCCTTCGGTCATCATCACCATGCCGAGCAATCCCGACGAAGATGCCAAAGAGCAGTTCGGCCACGACATCAAGCAGACATTCTCGGGCACCAACGGAGCCAATGCCATCGTAGTCCTATGGGGTGAAAGCCAGGAGGTAAAACCGGTCATTACTCCGTTTGCCGCGAGCAATAACTCCGACGTTTACAACAATGTCAACGATATTATCTTCCAGAAAATCATATCGGCTCACCGCCTTACCTCGCCTACATTGGCCGGATTGTCGGGTTCGGGCAATCTCAGCGGGAATGCCAACGAAATCATCAATTCGTACATCCTGTACAACCAGACAGTGATACACAATCTCAGGCGGAGGATACTCGATACGCTCAATATATTCTCTATCAACAACGGATACGGGAAACTGGCCGTAAAAGAGCTCAACATAATCGAACGCATCCGCCGGGAACATATAAGCGGAGAGTTGACAGTTAACAGTTAACAGTTAACAGCTATTATCTACTGACTACTAATTCATAATTTTTCATTCTTAATTCATCATTCTTAATTCATCATTCAAATGGACTATATACCTACACCATTGATAAGCGAGGAGCTGCTCAAACTGCATTCTCCCATAACCTCCGATGTCGATATTACCGACTTCGTGCCCTATATTGTAATTGCACAGGATTTATATGTCGCTCCCGTTTTGGGCGAACCGTTGATGGATGAGCTTCGTGCTCAGATAGAGACCAACTCCCTGACGGGCGGCAACAGCGCGCTGATTGTAAAGATAGCGCCTGTGCTGGCATTCTATACCCTTTACCAGGGATTGCCGTTCCATTGGGCGAGCATTGTCAACAAGGGGATTACCATCCGCGAAAGCGAAAACAGCAAGGGCATCGACATGAACGACCTGGCACAACTGCGCCGCTGGGTGAAAGACGATGCCGAACGCTTCACTACTCTGCTGATCGAATTCCTCTGCAAATGCCGTATAAATTATCCCTTATGGCGTCCGGCAGAAGGATTCAAATGCTGCGGCGATGTGATCGGTGAGGGAAGTACCCGCAAGGGTTTCGACAGCGGTTTTTATTTCCCGAACAGGCCGGAAGGATGCGGATGTTGAATCAATCTTCAGCACGTATGGACAGCCTTTCGCTTGTATAGCGTTTTTATACATATTTTTACTATTATTATGTAGTAGATGTACGATATTATCATAAATTTGTGTCGTCATTTTGCTATTTTAAACAAAATACAGAAAAATGTGGTGTTTTTTTAGGAAATTGTGTAACATTATCGATTGTTACTTGTCTATTAATAAGAATATATACATGTAAGGCCCAAAAAAGAGAAATCAGGGGAAAAGGTAAAATAATTCATACGTTGGTTTAGTAATGAAAAAAACTTGCTTCCTCTTGACCAAAGGCAGGCGTAAGCCTGCCTTTTTGTTTTTGCGTTTTATTGTCATCTCAGATTTTAACACATAGGCAAATCCAAACATTCTTTGGGTTGGGTTTGTTCATCATATAATAGCAAACACAAACTGCATCTGATATGGATATTTATAAAATGAATTTGAAAAAAGTGTCTATCGCAGCGGTTATGACCGTGCTGCTGTCTATATTCGCATTGCATACCCAGCAGACCGATATGCAGCAAAATCCTGCGGCTGGGCATGTTGTTGAAGGTACGGAGAAAGTATGGGGAAGTGTCGACGGAATAAACTTCGCAGGATGGGTGGAAGGCCCCTCTGCCGCCAAAAGCGATTTGCAGGTGGCCTGTCTTTTCGAATATACGGAAGGCGACCTGACTAATTCGCCTCCGGCTTTACCGGCAGCGGCGAACGGCATGCTTCATCTGGATAAGGCCCTGAACGGACAGATAACCGAATTGCGGAGTACAGGCCGTTTCAAGGGGCGTGCACTCGAAACATTGCTGCTTACTCCTCAGCGCGGAGTCATCCAGGCGAAGCGGATATTGCTGATAGGACTGGGCGATAGGAACGATTTCGAGCCGGAAATTATGACATCTGCCGGTGAAATAGCTGCCCGCGAAGCCTTGAAACTGGGAGTGACCCGGTTTGCCTTCGCAAGTGATCTGAAAGATGCAGGTGTCGATTCGCCTACAGCATTAGTAGCCGGAAACATAGTAAAAGGTATAGTCAACGCACAAAGGCTGAACGATTACCTGAAGGTTAACCATTTAGGGGAAGGAAAGACGCTCGATACGGTGTATCTGCTGGCAGGGCCTGCCTTTTTCACGACAGCCGGACAGGGTATACAGCAAGCCATCGAGGAAGTAAAATAGTTTAGATTCAGCTTAAATTTAAATAAAAGAGTAAATTATCAACCAGTAGGGACAGCTTCCAAAGCTGTCCTTTTTTATGTAGAAAAAATTGAATTATATTCTTAACGGACGGGTTTTGAACCCGTCCCTACAATCAATGCTTGCATAGAATGTAAAACCAATAGCGTATAATGTAGGGACTGGCCTGCGTGCCGGCCCGAAAGATAATCCACGGTAACCGGACAAACACACAGGTTTGT
>DQAM01000213.1 GCA_003523545.1 Dysgonomonas sp. | reverse complement strand
TTAATTATGGCTTCTAAATTTACTTTAAACGATCAGAAAATTAGAGTTAATATCCTTGATGCGGATACTAACCAGATAATACAAAGAAATATTCTTACAGATTCTCATGCGGGTTTTCCGGGTGGTCCTTTAGTTGGTATTTTTCATAATGGAACTGCTGACATAACTATTCCTTATGTAGGAGGTGATAGAGAAGGCACATATACTATCGATTTTGTGCAAAGCCAGATTGCTTCTTTGGGATATGACTATAGTTCCATAACAGGAAATATCTTTAAATCATCGTATGATTCTGAAGTAGATTTATATCTCTTTCCTTGGGTAGTAAACATCTACATGCGTAAACTGTAATAGACATATTAGCAGATATTTATAAAAGCAGGAAGAAATTCCTGCTTTTTTGTTATGGTACGGAATCCTTTGCCCGCATATTTCTCATTCTGATCTTCCTTTTCCGAAAGAAAAAAGTACACACCGCAGACTGTAATATCGAATAATGATTATGAAGACTGTCTGCAATGTGTACCATTATCAACTACAATTTTCTTGAAGAATAGATTAATCTCACGATTAATTTTTACTGGAAAAATTATGTATTTTGGTCTGCCTTGTGCGTCGATAAAAAAAACGGCACATGCGAACCTCCTCACGGAGACTTTTTGCTGGCATTGCCCTGCTTATCGTGCCGGCCTATCATGACGTAAGAATTAAACCGGCAGATGCCCGTATGCTGTACCGCCGTACATGGAGCATATATCCTGCCGAATCTTCTAAGTATTTGTTTCAAAGACCAACTCTCTCGCGGAAGCAAATGTAGAGAAGGTTTCCGGAATTAAGTAGCTTAATCTTGAATAAATTATAGTCCTTTGATTTACAAAATGATATGAAAAAACATCGATAAAGAATCTTAATGCCTGTTTCCGTAAATTATGCTATATTTGCAAAGTGTTTTTAAGAAAAATATAAAGTATCTTTACCCTTGTCTTTATAACCGGGAGATACACAGTATAAAGCACGAAGGGGGTGGCCTGCGGGTCGAACCGGAAAATTAATGTATAAATTATAATCAAAAAATAGCATGAATAAAGAAGGCATCGATATTCCTGTATTCGAAAGGAAAGACGGAGAAAACATCCGTATGTTGATTCCGTTGTGCAAAACTACCCAGCGGGAGGTGGCGGATAAATTGAATATGCACGAAAGTACATTTTCCTTACTTTTCAACGATAAGGAAATAGACGACGATAAACTGGACGAAATCGCTGCTGCTCTGGGGCACGGCATGACCAAAGAATGTATAAAATATTACAATCATAAGAGCGTCCTCGACCACATCGTAAATTACAACTGGATGACAGTAGAGGAGGGCGGAAAAGGTGTTTTTACCGAATACAACACTCATAATACGACCACTACTAGTACTAGTAATACGAGTAACGAGCTTGATTTTATAAAAGAATATGGTAAGACGAAAGAGCGCCTGATGTATTTCCGCATGCTGGTAGAGCCCGAAAAGGTAAAAGCCGAGATAGATAAAGAAAAAGAAGAAGAAGAGCAATAAAATATATCTTTCCAATGTAGGGACAGCTTCCAAAGCTGTCCTTTTTTATATAGAAAAAGTTGAATCATATTCTTAACGGACGGGTTTTGAACCCGTCCCTACAAGTTTGTCATTCTATCTTCATATCTTTTGTCATGCTGAGGTACGAAGCATCTCCCTTGCTTCGGGTAATGAGATCCTTCCCTTTGGTCAGGATGACGAATAACTTTGGGCGGCATTCAATCAGTGCCGGGCGATGCCGGCTGTCCGATCCCTCTTCACACATTACGCACTTTATCCATGTAGGGACAGCTTCCAAAGCTGTCCTTTTTTATATAGAAAAAGTTGAATCATATTCGTAACGGATGGGTTTTGAACCCGTCCCTACTCTAAACTTTTGCATAGAATGTAAAACCAATAGCGTATAATGTAGGGACTGGCCTGCGTGCCGGCCCGAAAGATAATCCACGGTAACCGGACAAACATACAGGTTTGTCTCTGCCGTAAAATCCCTCATAGAGAATTAATTAAGAAAACAGCATATTTTTTATGAGAAAAATCAATTATTTTTGTGTCTTTCGTAGAATGTAGGGAATATAAAAACAGGAATCAATCTAAGGGATTGTGCATAGCGGCCGCTGCCGCAGGGATATGTTTACCATATCCGCTTCATCAATGAGAATTTTATGCAGGATACGATGCCTATCCGGTTAGATAAATATAAGATATGAGAAACATACTCGGCAATATAAAATCACTATATCCGGTTTCGGATGAAACCCTCGGGGAATTGCAAAGCTGTCTGGCTTTGTGCCGTTTTCCCAAAAGGCACCAATTAATAAAAGAAAACGTATTCAGTAAATATGCCTATTTCGTAGAAAAAGGATTGACGCGTTCTTTCTGGCTGGTGGACGGCGAAGAGATAACCACCTCCTTTGCCGGCGAAGGCAGCATCGTATTCAGCATGGACGAACTGTATTATAACAAGGTAAGCGAAGAAGTTGTAGAAGCACTGGAAGATGTGGAGGTATACAGCATACTGCTGGCCGACCTGACCCGCCTTTTCGAAACGAATATCGAACTGTGCAACTGGGGAAGGATCATCCATCAGAATGAATACCGGCGGCTGCACCGCAGCCATAAAGAACGCCTTACATTGCCTGCCCGCGAACGCTACGAAGAATTCAGGAAACAATTCCCGGACGTATTGCAGCGTACCAATCTCAAATACATAGCTTCTTATCTTGGAATTACGCTTTCGACTCTCAGCCGTCTCCGTGCGGGCGAATAATCGGAGGGGAGGCTGAAAAATTTGATTTAGAGCAATTTTTTTTAGATAAATACACTGTAATTTTGTCCTGCTAAAAAAATTATATCCAATCCAAATTTAATATCGATGTCCAATTCAATAACCTCTAATGCTGCATTTCCCGATACCAAACCACATTACGAAATACTCGACGGGCTGCGCGGGATAGCCGCTATCACAGTGGTCTGTTTCCACATATTCGAAGCCTTTGCCACCAGTCATCTCGACCAGCGCATCAACCACGGCTATCTGGCTGTCGACTTCTTCTTCATACTGTCGGGGTTTGTCGTAGGTTACGCTTATGACGACCGCTGGGGCAGGATGAAAACGCTGGATTTTATCAAGCGGAGGATTATCCGCCTTCATCCCATGGTGGTGATGGGTGCCCTTATCGGGGGAGTTATGTTCTATACGCAGTCGTGTCCTTCCGTGTGGGGAGATGTGGCGCTGATACCCTTTGCAAGCCTGCTTTTTGCTGTCTTGCTCAACATGTTCTTAATCCCCGCTGCTCCCGGAATAGAAGTTCGCGGCCTGGGCGAAATGTT